>JBILFE010000138.1:0-7574 GCA_044351705.1 Luteolibacter sp.
GACTGTTCCATTCACCACTGTGGCGGCCAATGCCCAGCCACCGACGGTCAGGCCGGCGACCGAGGCGTAGTCGTAGTCGGTGAGAGTAAGCAGCAGGCGTCGCCGGAAGGCGAACAGGAAGGAAAAACCGCTGACCAGGGTGATGCCTAGCAGTTTCAATTCTGACTCACCGATGAACAACAAGCGTCCGTGGAACAGATCGCCTAGATAGGTTTCCCCGACGGCATCGGTGGCCAACATCAGGTTGGTTACGGAAACCGAGGCGAGATAAGCCACCGCCAGCCACGCCTCGCTGATGTTGCCGGAGCGCTTCCATGGAGTGGCGATCAGCAGAAGCCCGGGCAGACCGAATAACAGGGAACCGACGATGGCCTTGCTAGATTCATCGCTGATCGATTCCGCCCACAACCAGTGCCGCGAGCCAGCCAGAAACACAAACGCAATGCCAGCCATGGCTAACTGTGGAATCGCTAGCCCTAACAATACCGCCCGTCCGAGGATCAGGTGACGGCCGATAATGGGCAGCAGTGCGCCGATCATCACTGCAGCCCATAGGGCTTTGCCAAAAAGAAAGGTGTCAGGCATCAGTTGGTGTGTTCTGGGTTGTTCTGGCGGTCGTGAAAATCGCCGGAGCTTAGTTCATGCAACGCCCCATCCTGGACCCAGGCAAAACGCCCGGCGATGGCTTTGAACGGGGCGAATTCATGGGTGACCAATACCACCGCGCGGCTAGATGAACGGTGCAGGTCGCCGAGCATCGCGGCCAATGCGTGCTGGGTGGTGCGATCCACTCCGGCCGTGGGCTCATCGAGCAACAGGCAGTCCGGCGCAGTGGCCAACGCGCGGGCGAGCAGCACCCGCTGGCGCTGGCCGCCCGACAAGGAGTGGAACGGCTGGTTGGCAAACTCATCCGCCTGGCAATCACGCAGGGCCTGGTGATGAAATGATGAGCGTGTGGTGAGGATTGTCTTCCACCAGGGCTCGCCTGCCGAGGCACCGAGTTCCACCATCTCCATCGCGGTCAGCGGCAGGGCTTGTTCCACCGTGGCATGTTGTGGCACATAGCCGAAGCGCGCATGACCGCGCTCGATGGCACCGGCCAGTGGCTCCAGCAGACCTGCGATGCCACGCAGCAAAGTGGTTTTCCCGCCACCATTCGGGCCGCCGATGACCAGGAAGTCACCGGCGGCCACTGTAAGATCGACACCCTCGATCACGGCATTGCCGCCATAACCCAGCGCGAGGTTGCGCAAGCAAATCATTGGGCGAAGGCGTTGACGAGGGTATCTATCAGGCTGACATAATCCTTGGCGGCGGGGGTGCCGTTCACCAGGATCGGTATGTTGACAACCTTCGCCCCGGTCATTTTGGCGAGCTGGTTTGGGATGCGGTCGCTGTAGAAACTTTCCTTGACGATGAGCTTCACGCCCTGTTGCTGCATGGCGGCGGCGAGCGCCTGGATGTCGCGTGGGCCGGGCTCGATGCCAGGCTTCGGTTGGATCGTGCCCACCTGGATCAGGCCGAAACGTGCCGCGAAATATGCCAGATCCGGGTGATAGCTGACAAATTTGACGTTCTTGCCGGCGAGCTTGGCTTGCCAGCCGGACAGTCGCCCTTGCAGCATTGCTGCCACCTTTTCGCCATTCGCCTTGAACAGGGCGGCGGATTCCGGACGGAGCTGGCCGAGTTTCGCCGCGATGCCACGGGCCACCATCTGTCCATAGACAGGATCGGTGTTGTAATGCGGGTTACCGTTAGGATGAAGTTTGCCACCTGCGCGATCCACGCTACTCGGAACATTCACCGGTTTCACACCACCGCTCAGATCGAGGAAGCCTGGGCCGTCCTCCTGAATTTTCCGGTTGCGGGATTCCTTTACCAGCGGCGGGGCGTAGGCGTGTTCGAGCCCTAGTCCGAACTGGATGAAGAGATCCGCCTGTGCAAGTTTCGTAATCGCGCTGGGTTTGAGCGGGACGTTGTGGGGATCCTCGCGGCCGCTGGCGATGCAGAAAATATCCACCTGGTCCCCGCCGACCTGTCGGGTGAGGTCGGCGAGATCAGGCAGGGTGACCACGACGTTCAACGGCGCGGCATGGAGGAGACTGGAAACGAGGAGGAATGCGGTAACGATTGTTTTCATAATAGTGGAAATCAAGGTTGGAAGGAATGTTTGTGCGGGCCCATGGTGATGGTCCATTGGAGGAAAGTTAGCCAGTCTTCGTCCTTTCCGTTAAAACTTCCGGACGCCCCGTTGTGGTGGCTGACCTCAAGGCGCAGGCGGCTGTATTCACTGAGGTTGTAATTCAGATAGGCCGACAGGGAGTTGGCGGATCGGCGGGTGCGGGCCATACCATCGGCGATACCGTCGGAGTCGGCATCGGTCTCCGCCCAGGCCTCCGGGCGATACCAATCGTAACGGAGGCCGGGTTCCCAGTCCTTGCCGATTCGGTATTGGGCGTAAACGTAGGCCCCGCTCGCGGTGGAGTCGCCACTCGTTGGCCCGCCGGAGAACCGCGCGGACGGACCGAACTCGCCCGAGTTCTTTCCTTGCAGCAGCTCGCCGCCGATTTCCAGCCGATCAAAGCTGGCCGGATCCGGTCGCCAAGTGAATTTGAAATCAGCGCTGGCGAGTTCACGCGATCCTCGGTCCTGGCCGTGGGCATAGTCGATACCGAGGTTGAGCGAACTGCTATCCGAGAGTTCGAAAATCGTCGCCGCCCGACCATAGTAGGTGAGATCGCCGAATGAACGGTGCGTGCTGTTAGCAAACAACTCATCCGAATCGCCATTCAGCGTGGTGAAAACGCCGGTTGCCGCAGTTTCCGCACCAATGTTGTCCACCGCTCCCATGGTGAGGCGCAGGTAGTGATTTATCGGGAGCAACCAGCTCAGCTCGACTCCCCGCGCCTTGGTTTCACCGCCAATGATGCCTTCCAGCGAGGCGGGGCGGTCGGTGAATGGCAGTTCGTGGCTGTGGACCTTCCCCAGGCGCGAAAAGTCCGCGAAGAATTGGCCGGTTTTCACGGCGAGCCCATAGGGTAGCGCGGTGGTCTCGATCGCCGCCTCTTCCAGCCCGAGCGACACCTCCCCGAACGGGTCGGTCTTGGTCCACGGATCGAGTTCGCTTCCCGCATTGAACACGGCGTATGCATGGGCGAGCTGGTCAACGTTGGCTTGAACCATCAATTCGATGTCCCGGACCGTGAAGTTGGCGTTATCCGCACTGGCCGAGTAGGAGCCGATGGCATCGATGGCCGCCGAAATTTCAGGATTGAACACGCTCGCATCAGAGCGCTTGGGCGCGGGCAACGTATCTCCCTGCAAGCCCGTCGCCAAGTCCGGTTCGGACGGCACCACCGTGGCCGCTTTGGTAGCAGACTCCGGTGGCGGTCGATGGGCTGGCACACGTGACCGGTCGGGTGCTGCGGCAGGCCTGGAGCCGACTTGCTGCTGGAGATCCCTGACCATTTTGGAAAGGTCCTGGACTTGCTGTCGGAGTTCGGCGATTTCGGTTTTTGCCGGATCGGCGGGTTCCTCTGCTGAAACCAGCGAAGGGGTGGCCACGAGCATGCCGCAGCCGGTGATAACGGAACGAAAAATCGGATTCATATTGATTTAAGAAATGTTGGAAATGTTGAAAATTGATGGCGGCGCAAACTCAAAATGCGGCACGTCGACACGCGCCGCCGAGGCACCGTGTAGCCGCTTCAAACCCATTCTGCAGGCCGCTTGCTAGGGACCTCTGGGTGGAGCGTGGGCCAGCACTCCACCAATGAGGTGGTGCGGCACCGGGGCATGGATGGAAGCCATTGCCACCGGATCCGGTGGTAATGGCTTCTCAGCATCGACCGGCACAATATCCGGTACGACAGTGTTGTAGCCACCACTGAGCATCAGCGTGACCGCGCATTCGTGGTCGACCTCGCCCGCATGGTCATGGCAGCGCTTATGCAGCGCCCCGCTCGCAGCCATCGCCTGCACCAACAACAACTGCGTTAGCACGACAATGGCCGTGAGCATCCAGAATGGCTTGATGTGATGGGAGGGCGTCATTTGCAGGATCAAGCAAAACGGCTTGCGCCGCAAGGCTGGCTCTATCCTGCACCAGACAACCCAATTCCACAACCACAAAACGCAACTGTTTTGCAGTTGCTTAAATTATTCTGGCTGCAGGAATAAAATCAGGAAGGAAACATACTACCGCACAGCCATCATCAGTCTACATACCCCTACTCTACTAGTTCCGGTCTCAATTTGTCAGATGTGCCGATGTTCCAGACAGCAGCTTGCGCTCCACTCACCCCATCCACATCTCCAAATCCGCCATCGCCGCCCTGACGTTGCCCTTGGCCCCTTCCGCGATCTGGCGGGTGATCCCAATAGGAGCGCCCCACCGCCGCGCGAGGAATGCCGCGAGAGCCTCGTTGTCCGGTGGCTGGAGGCGGACCGATTGGAAGCGGGTCTGGAAACGTTCCGTTAGACTGGACAAGTCGAGATTGGTGGTGCCGAGGAACGCGTGACCGGGTCTCATGCGGTCGAGGTAAGTTAGGAGCATGTCCTGGGCATCTTTCGAGCAGCGGTCCAACTCATTCACGACTTTGATAGACCACGGGCCGAACATGGACGCATAGGCAAGCGAGCGGGTCCACTCGCGGGCGACGTCCAGGCCGACTTCCCGGCCGTTCACGTCCTCGATGGCGGCGGGGTGGCTGGCGAGCGTGCGGGCGAGCAGGTTCACGAGGCTCGTCTTACCGATGCCGGGAGCGCCGGAGATCAGGAGCTTGAGCGGTTGGTCCGGGTTGGTCCTGAGCCGCTCGGCCTTTCGCAGTAGCACTTCCGCCACCTTGCCCGCCTGCCCGACGAAATCCGCAGGACAGGACGGGACAAAGCAGGTGGGCGCGACTGGCGGCTTACGCGGCATCACCGGCCTCCTTTCTACCGCGCATCCGCATCAACATGTCGGCGATGGCCACCGCGCCTTTCCGATAGACGACCACGGCCAGCAACTCGCCGTCCACATACACGGCCCAATGGCGCGATTGGCGGTATTTGCGGATTTCGATCATGACGCCCATCCTTCCCGTTTGGCGCGGGCCTTCAGTTCGCGGATCCCGATGCCGTATTTGGCGGCGGTCGCCTCCGGGTTGCCGTAGCGGCGGAAGTGGCGCTTGACCAGATTCCAGTCCGGTTCGGCAGCGGGTTCCGGCAGCGCGGCCAGCGGATCGAAGCGGGTGATGGGGGCAGGTCCCTCGGCGGGTGACTGTTCCAGCGTGGCCAGACGACGCAGGATTGGCTGGAGGCGTTCCATCACGAGGGCCTCGACGTCGGCGGGCACCGGTGTTTGGAGCGGGGCCCCGCCGGCGAGTTCGGCAATCCTGGCATCGACAATCTCGCGGATCAGGTCCACGGGAATCTCGGTGATCGAATAGACGATGCCGCTCAGGCTTGCTAGGCCCAGCAGTTTCTTCATTTCCCGGCGTGCGTCGCGGGGGCTGTCGGCTTGGAGGCGGTCGTCAAAGACAATCTCGTTGCCGCGACTTGCTATCAGTTTGTAGGTGCGTTTCATATATGTCGTTTGTTGCTTCATGGTTTCGTTTGTGGGCTCACTTGCGGCGCCTCCAGGTGTCCGGGGTGCCGCAAGTGGCGGAGAGCTTGAAAAGGGGCTGTGGTGAACGGGATGGCCTGTCAGATTGCACGGGCAGGAAGTAGAGGTTGCTCGCCCTCATGCCGCCCCACTCGTGCCACTCGCCGTAGAGTTCGGAAAAATCCCGATCAAAGAACACCCAGCGGCCGGGAAGGCGTTCGAGCACGTCCATGCCGCAGAGATCGACCAGCGACGCGGCAACGCGGGTGTCGGATAGAAGTCCGTCGGGCCTCCGGTGACGGGGCATCCGGCGCAAGGTTTCGCGCCACGCACCCCACGTTCCGTTGTGAAAGAGCACGGCGCGGGCGTGTCCGGACAGGCGCGTGGTGGCGCAGGCGGTCACGGGGAACGGATGGCACAGCCGCGGCGTCACTTCCCCGACGCTGGCGATGCGGAAATGGATCACGATCTCGCCCGATAGACCGTCGATCAGCGGTTCGAGTTCATCCGGTTCGAGTCCCTTCATCCAGCGCACCTCGCCGTCTTCGCGCCACGCCACCCCGGCTCCATGGGGGCTGGCGCGGTGGCAGGCATCAAGGATGGCGCGGTCGGGCCTCACATCATCAGGGCATACAAGGATCACGCACATGGCTTTGGTTTTCGGATAGGGTTAGAGATTGGCGAAGGGGAAGCGGGAATCGAAGCGGCGGCACATCCGGTCCGCGATTCGGCGATAGGTGTTGAATTCCGCGTGCAGGGGGCCGACCAGACCAAGGGCGACGGGGCGCTTGCTGCCGGTCCATCCGAGGTAATCCCAGAGGAAGCGCAGGGCACTGGCGGCGGTGGCTGTGCGCTTGGCCTGCGCCTTGTTCTTCGAGAACGCGCCCAGGCATTCTATTTCGGCGGCGCGGCGGCAGAGGCCCAACACCGTGGCGAGGTGATGCAACAGCTTGTGGCGATTGAGCGTGCCGGCGAAGACCCGGAACCGAGCGGAGCGAGATAGCCAGCCATAGGCTGCCCGCAGGGCGACGCGGGGAAGCGGCGGCAATTCGATCACACCGTCGGAGAAGAGTTTTCTCACAGTTCATGGTGGCTTGGATTGCCGGAGGGTTGTGCGTTCCGACATCCTCCTTCCTGCCAGCCATCCGCGTCGTTTGTCGCGCACCATCCGCACGCCAGTGCGCACCATAATTTTCGCCACTTCGCATCGATCTAACCGATTGGCATGCGGATTGAACGGGACCGCATATCTCACATGTCCCATGCCTCGCGGAACCCGATGAACTTGGGAAAGCGGGGTGCTTCCTTCGCACCGCTCGGCTGGTGGCTGAACTTCACCACTCTCCCGACAAGCATCTCGCGCCGCAGCCACAGAGTCACGCGGTCCACCCCGCCGACGATGTGGTTGTAGCCAAGCCGGAACTCGACGCCGGTAGAAAGATGGCGGACCACAAAGCCGCCGAGTTCGCCCCGGCCGATCATGCCCGCCTGGGCGAGGCCGCGCTTCGTGCGCCCGAATGCATCCAGTTCGGCGGCGTTCTGATTGGTCATACCCTCATAGCTTGCAAGCACCATGGCTTCGGCGTCCTCGAATCGCTTGATCTTGAGCAACCACGCTTCCCGCTCGGTGGACCGCCCGCACTTGTAGGGTGAGTGGGGGGTTCTAACCATCACGCCCTCGTATCCGGCGCTGATGCATTCCTCCTCGTATGCGGCCAGGGCGGCGGCGTCACGAATGAGCACCGGCAGGACTTTCACGATGCGCGGGGAATCCGGCAACGCGGCAAGCACCTCCATCCGCAGACGGTAGGGCGTGCTGATGGAATCCGTCACATAGTCGAAGACATGGAAGACGAAATCCGGCTGGCCGTCGCGGGCACCGATGGCGCTGGTGGTTTCGTTGAACGTGCCGCCGCGCAACATCAACTCGCCGTCGAGGCCGTCGGGCAGGTTGGCTTCGATCCACTCGCGGGCGAAGCGGTTGGAGATC
>JBILFE010000278.1:0-5388 GCA_044351705.1 Luteolibacter sp.
CCCCCATTCATCCCCCCAGATGAAAGCACCGTTGAGCCCCAATCCATTTTCACAGCGAACCCAATGGGCCGCGGCGTTTTGCGGAGTTCTTCTGTCATGCGCCCAGGCTGGCGCGGATCCCAGCCACGACCCTGCCGCGGGTATACGCGCGGCCAACCCAGATGCACACGCGGCGGCCCCGCCCGCCCGCCTACAAGTGCCCCGCTTGCCGAATCTCTCACGCCAGGTCACGCTGCAGGGCGGCCCACCCGCAGGCCGCCACAAGGCGCTTGCCGCATTGAAAAAGAAGCTTCCCGGGGTGGAGGTTCAGTTCGACCCGATCCTCGGATCGCCGAATCACCTCATGGCTCGGGGTCGCTTCCTTGCGGAAGCGCCGGCACATGCCGCCGACGCCCACGCGCCAGTCAAGCAGTTTCTTGATGAACACGCCGCGCTCTTCGGCCACAATGCTACCGTCCTCAAAACCAGCCGTCTCACCCGCGATGACGTGGCACCCGGAAGCGGGATGCGCACCGTGGTTTGGCAACAAGAACTGGATGGTATCCCGATCTATCAAACAATGCTCAAGGCAAATCTCAGCCGCACTGGCGCGCTCGTCGCGCTGGGTAGCAGCTTCATGACAGACGCCGCCGCCGCCGCGCGGTCTCCCCTTGGCGTGCGCGCGGCACTCATCGCGCGCCCGCCGGTGGATGCCGTCAAGGCGGTGTCGCTGGCCGCCGAGGATCTGGGTGACAAGGTGGCGCCAAGCCTGGTTATGGCGACCTCACCAGCGCATGGTGCCGAGCGCAGCCAGCGACTCACCGCGCCCCTCCTGTCCGACACCGCGGTGAAACTCAGTTGGCTTCCGATCAGTGCGGACACCACGAGCTTGGTCTGGGATGTCACACTCATGAGTCTCCAGCGCCGCGAGATGTTCCGCATTTTGGTCGATGCCACCACCGGAGATGTCTTGCTGCGCAACTCCCTAACAGTCGATATCAGCAATGCGAGTTATCGGGTCTTTGCACACCCCACAACCTTCCAGCCTTTTGACAGTCCCTCACCGTTCTCCCCCGGCCTAAGCACGCCCGGCAATAGCCAACCCCCGACGGGGACGCGCAACTTGCTAACCACCCCGGCCCTCAACACCACCGCCTCACCCAATGGCTGGATCGATGACGGCGGAACCCAGACCTACGGCAACAATGTGGACGCCCACCTCGACCTCGCTGACACCAACCCCGAGTATGGCAGCGGAACCCATGCCCAATCACCAACCCGCATTTTTGATTTCACCCTCGACCTGGCCCAATCCCCCCAAAACTATCAGTCCGCCGCCATCACCCAGTTGTTCTATGTCTGCAATTGGTATCATGATCAACTCTATGCTCTCGGCTTCACCGAATCCTGCGGCAATTTCCAACAAAACAATTTCGGCCGCGGCGGCCTCGGCAGCGACGCGGTGCTGGCCGACGCTCAGGACGGCGGCGATGTCAACAATGCCAATTTTTCCACCCCCCCGGATGGCTATCCAGGGCGGATGCAAATGTATCTGTTTTCTCAAAGCACACCCTATCGCGACGGCGATCTCGATGCCGAAGTCGTGATCCACGAACTCACTCACGGCCTGAGCAACCGCTTGGTGGGTGGCGGCACCGGACTTTACAAACTACAATCCTGGGGCTTGGGTGAAGGATGGTCTGACTTTTACTCGCTGTGCCTGCTCAGTGAGCCGGGTGACGCACTCACTGGCTACTACGCCTCGGGCGCTTACGTGTCATATTTGTTGGGTGGTCTCACCGAAAACTATTACTATGGAATCCGCAGGTATCCGTACTCAACGGACATGACCAGGAATCCACTCACCCTCAAGGATATCGATCCCACGCAAGCCAACCCGCACAGCGGTATCCCCAGATCTCCGATCATTTGGCCGGGTGCCGACGAGGTGCACAATATGGGTGAAGTGTGGTGCGCGACGCTCTGGGATGCGCGCGCCAACCTCATTACCCATCACGGCGCTGCCACCGGCAACCAGATGATCCTGCAACTGGTGACCGATGGCATGAAACTTTCACCCGCCAACCCGACTTACCTCCAGGCACGAGATGCGATCATTCAAGCCGATCTGGTCGCCAATGCCGGTGCTAACCGCACCGAGCTCTGGGCGGCCTTTGCCAAACGCGGCATGGGCGTCGCCGCCAGCGTGCCCGCCAGCACCTCAGTCAAGGGGGTTGTGGAATCCTATGATATGCCTGACAACCTTGCGGTCACGCCAAACACCCTCTGTGACGCCAGCGGAACCATCGGCGGCCCCTTCGCTCCCTCATCGCAGGCTTATACTCTGACAAACAATGGCACCGCCCCCTTGAATTGGACCGCCGCCACCGACCAACCGTGGCTCGCAGTGTCTCCGCTATCCGGCACCCTCGCCGCAGGCGCAAGCACCACCGCGACGGTCACCATCACCGGATACGCCAATGGCATGAATATCGGAGTCTTCAACGGCACCGTCACTCTCACCAATCCAACAAGCGGAACCACATTACTGCGCATGACCCAACTGACGATCTTGCCACCGCGTGTCGCCTATTTCGATTTCGATACCGATCCCGGTTGGGCGCGTCAGGGCGAGTGGGCGTTTGGTAAACCCGCCGGCAGCGGAGGCGACTATTTCGGGTACCCCGATCCGTCCAGCGGTGCGACGGGCGCGAATGTCTTCGGCATCAATCTCGACGGGGACTACTTCAACCCTTACAGCGGACTGGGTTTTGTGAACGTTCCGAACTATTCGTTGGAACCGGTTTACCTCACCAGCGGGCCCATCAACTTGATGAACCGGGGCAATACCCAATTGCGTTTCAAACGCTGGTTGAACACCGATTTCTATCCCTTCGTCATGGCGAGCGTTGAGGTTTCGAATGACGGCTCGAATTGGACGACGGTCTTCATAAACAATGGGGGGGAAATTGCCGATTCCAGTTGGAAGACCGTGCAATATGACCTATCCGAGCAAGCCGATGGTTACGGCACGGTATACGTGCGCTGGGGACATCAAATGGTCGATGTGTCGGGGGCATGGCCCTATTCGGGTTGGAATATCGACGATGTTGAGATATTTGACAACGAGGTGATATCCCCCCCACTTGCCGTCAATCCTGCCACCCAATCCGCCACGGCACCCAGCGCAAGTTATCACTTCAAGGTGATGTCCAACACAGGCTGGTCCTGGAGCAGCAATGTCCCATGGATAAGGTGCAATGAGCCATCGGCCCAGAATGGCAATGCGATCTTTGATTATACCTTGGCAACAAACATCACGACCACCGAGCGTAGTGGACAAATCACGCTGACCAACGGCGTACATATCGCCACGTACACGGTAACCCAGGCGGCGGCCGTGGCCGGACAATTCACAAACACCCTGATCCAATTATTGAATGGCGGGGCAACTGAATCCACGTGGCAAACCGAAGGAAGTAACTCGTTGATAGAGGCCAGTCTGGCCACCCCGGTGGGTTTTCAGACTGACGCGTTTAATGGTGTGGGGGTCGCTGAGGTTCATGCCCGCTCCGCGTTCGTCACCGTGACCGCCTCGGGTGCTAGGACCAATCAGGCGATCCCACCGCAAAGCGGAACCTTTGCGGTCATGTTCAGAACTGTGCCGAGCGGCAACAGCGTTGACACGTTGATCGGTCTCTCTCGCACAACGGTCTACTGGGAATGGGACGACCTTGATGTTGCAGTGAGATTCAACGAACAAGGTAAGGTGGATGCCCGCAACGGTGGCTCTTTTGCCGCAGTTAGCGATCTGAGATATGTCGCGGGCACCACATATCTGGTGGAGATGCAGATTAACGTGGCAACCAAACGTTATAGCATGACGGTGACGCCCGCTGGAGGTTCGCCCGTGGTTATTGCCAGCGACTTCGCCTTTCGAACCGAACAGAACAGCGTAACCCGACTCGCCAATTTTGCCTGTCTCACATCGGCGGGCGGTACCCAAACGGTTAGCGACCTGGTCGTTCCGGCGCTGGGAACAGTGACCGCCACCACCGTTTGGGGAAATCACCCATTGCCGGAGTACGACAAACGGGTGTTCGCCTCGTTCAGAACCACTCCGAGTGGTGGCGCGATGGACGCCGCGTTCGGGTTTTCCAGCGCGCCGGCGGCCATCTGGTCCGATCTTGCGGCCGCCATCCGATTCAACAACCAGGGCAAGGTGGACGCGAGAAACGGCAATGCTTATACCGCGCAAGCGGTGTTCCCCTACACTGCGGGCGTCACCTATCGCATCAACATGGAAATCGACGTGAAGGCCCGGCGCTATTGGGCCACCGTCACCCCGCTCACACCCGGCGGGGCACCGGTGTTGATTGCTGAGAATTATGCCTTCCGCACCGAACAAAACGCGGTGACCTACCTATCAAATTTCAGCTATTTCGCGGCGGCGGGCGGCACCCAGGCGGTGGCGGGGTTGGTGGTTTCCGACTTTGGCACCGCCACCACGACCCATGACTGGACCAACCGTGAGATCAGCCCGCAAAGCGGCTCCTTCAGCGCTTCGTTCATCACCACCCCTAACAGCAGCGCGGTCGATACCGTGATCGGGTTTGCCAGCGCAGCGGTTGATTTCTGGGATGACTTGGCAGCGTATGTTAGATTCAACACCGCAGGCATGATCGATGCCCGCAACGGCGGCAACTTCGACGCGGTTCAGTCATTGAGTTATGCTGCGGGCGTGTCCTATCTGGTGCAAATGGAAGTCAACGTGGTGACCCGGCGCTACTCGGCGACCGTCACGCCTGCCGGCGGCCAGCCCACGCGGATTGCCTACGATTACGCGTTCCGCACCGAACAGAATGGCGTGTCCCAGCTCGCCAATTTCGCCTTTCTGACCTGGACCGGCGGCACCCAGAGCCTGACCGCGCTGGTGATTACCAACGACGCGATCGTGCTTCCCGCGCTGACCGCTGCGGATACCGCGGGGCCGATGGCGGCCACGGCCACGGCCTCCGGAGTTCGCGTCACCAAGGAGATTCGCTTGGTTCCAGGCTGCCACGCCACGGATGAATCACTCACCGTGGCGAACCTGACCCACGGAATTCAACAGGTGACTTTACAACTGACGGATAACTATCGCTCCGATTCGTGGACGGTCGTGCATTTGACATCTTCGGGCGATACGGTGGTTGAACCCGATGATCACTGGTTCATTTCAAACGATGTGTTCAACTCCGCAGCCAGAAGCTACGGTCCAACGTTGCTGGTGTCCTGGCTGGGTTCGGCAAATCTTCCCGATCCCGTTTTCTCGCAAGTTCCGCATTACGGAGGTCGCCTGGTGACAAGTTATATCCTCACCCTCGCGGCAGGTGAAGCAGCAACAATCACCTTTCGTCGACAACTTTT
>JBILFE010000140.1:0-7533 GCA_044351705.1 Luteolibacter sp.
ATGCCTGCGGCCAGAAGGTGGTGCTCACCGGCGAGGGGGCCGACGAATGGCTCGCCGGCTATCCCTGGTATAAGATCGCCAAGCTCTTTGACATGCTCGATCTCATCCCCGGCATGCGCCTCAGCAACCTGGCTCGCCGCGCCTATCTGCGCCTCAATCACGTTCCGCAATACCCTGCCGGGTTTCGCGATGCTTTGGAAAGATCCGTCGGCGGTGCCAATGCCTGGATCGATTCTTACGGCGTGCTCGCTCTATCAAAATTGCGCTTCTACGCCGCGCCCATGCGCGGGGTGTTGGAGCACTCGAAACCGTGGGACGGCTCGGGTCTCGATCTGGGGCGTGCCAGCCACTGGCATCCCCTTAACCGCAGTCTCTGGGTTGGCGCGCGCGTCACGCTCGCCGGCCACCTGTTGCAGGCCAAGGGCGATCGCGTCGCCATGCACTCCTCGGTGGAGGCGCGCTATCCGTTTCTCGACGAAGCCGTCTTCGACTTCACCGCCAAATTGCATCCCTCCTGGAAGCTCCACGGCTGGCGCGACAAACACCTGCTGCGCCTCGTCGCCGAGCGCTGGCTGCCACCCGCCATCGCCCGCCGCCACAAAGTTATCTTCCGCGCCCCACTTGACAGCTTCCACCTCGACCCCGAGCCGCAATTCGTCGCCGATCTGCTCAGCGCCGAATCCCTCCGCCGCACCGGGTATTTCGATGTTGCCGCCGTCCACCACTGGCGCAAGGCCTATCGAAATATGCGGCCCGGTTCCTTGCCCCGCCTTTCTATCGAAATGGGGCTCGTCGCCGTCGTCGCCACCCAGTTGTGCCATCACACCTTCCTCGGCGGTTCCTTGGCGGATCTGCCGCAATGGAGCTATAGGTTAGATGTTAGATGTTAGATGTTATAGGTTAGAGGTAGTAGTGGACTTTAGTCCGCTGGCGGTTCCAATCCGCGCCCCGCGGTGAGTGGCAACCAACGGGCTGAAGCCCGAGACTACATTACTTTCAATCCGCGCCCCTCGTGTGAGTGGCGAAGAACGGGCTGAAGCCCGAGACTACATTACTTCCCATCCGCGCCCCTCGTGTGAGTGGCAACCAACGGGCTGAAGCCCGAGACTACAGCGTGCAAGCGATCACCTGCATCCGGAATTGCCCGCAGGTGACCCGTACCTCGCATCGTCGCAAAAAATGCGCAAATATTTCTTGTCAAGCATAGCCGATTCGCATAGAAACAGGATCGATCGGTCCCTTCGGAGCTATCGCCCTAACAGGGAAGTGAATTTAACAATATAATCCCCCAGATGCCCTGGCAGGGCAGGTCGGATGGCCGTGTTACTGCCCAAGGTCCCGAGCTGTGACAACGTTGGATAAAGCTAACCACGCGGCACCCGAACCGCGCCCT
The DNA here is from genome assembly GCA_044351705.1 of Luteolibacter sp. GTDB lineage: Bacteria > Verrucomicrobiota > Verrucomicrobiia > Verrucomicrobiales > Akkermansiaceae > Luteolibacter. Next base: position 1,394 of record JBILFE010000140.1, read on the forward strand.
CCGGAGTTGGCCGGTGTCGTAACGATCAATCCGCTGGAAGACCCGGCGTGGGACCGGAAAATCGCCATTCTTCCCGGTGCGACCTGCTTTCATACTGCGGCCTGGGCGCGGGTTCTGCATGACACTTATGGCTACACCCCTTGCTACTTGGCAACCCTCGGAGCTGGCGAATTTCGCAGCCTGTTTCCGATGATGGGAGTCGCCAGCCGCCTGACCGGACGGCGGGGCGTTGCGTTGCCTTTCACCGACATGTGCGCGCCGCTTTGTGCACCGGGTCAGGACGAGCAACTGCTGCTCGCTGCGGCCATTGGGCACGCTGCGGAAAAATCATGGCGGTATATTGAATTTCGCGGCTGCAATGGGATTCCGCCTGGCGCGCCCGTCACGGTGCGCTACTTCATTCATAAGCTATGTCTAAGGAGCGGTGAGGATGCCGTTTGGTCGGGGCTGAGTGGTGCCGCGCGGCGGGCGATTCGAAAGGCGAGCCGAGCAGACCTGACAATCACAACCGGCGGGGATGAACACGCCCTCAAGGAGTTCTTCCGCTTGCATTGCCTCACCCGCAAACGCCTCGGGGTTCCGCCCCAGCCCTACGCTTTCTTTTCAAACATCCGGCGACACCTTCTCGAACACGACCTCGGCACCCTTTTTCTCGCCAGCCACCGGGGTAAAATCATCGGGGCGGCCATCTTTCTGCATTTCGGCACCAGCGTCATGTTCAAGTTCAATGCTTCCGACGCCGCATTTAGCAATCTGAGAGGCAATAATCTCCTGATGTGGGATGCGCTTCGTCGGTTTATTGCCGAAGGCAGACAGGAACTCCATATGGGCCGCAACGAAATCGACAATCCCGGCCTGCGGCGCTACAAACTGGGTTGGGGAACCACCGAAGGCGAGCTGGCCTATCACCGGTACGTTCCAGCTCGCGGTGGTTTTGAGAGCGGTCGCAACCCTCAGCAGTGTTGGCATCACCACGCATTCCGCCACATCCCCGTGCCACTTTCCAGAATCATCGGCACCGTCGTTTATCCCCACATGGCCTGATACCAACTCCCGTTCCCTTGTCCCCACCCCCCCCCATTCCGGAAAGCTTCCGGGGTCGCCTGCAATGCTTCGGCATGGCGTCGGCCGTGATGTTTGCTGGATTCGCTACTACTCTGTTAGATTTATGGTGCTTTTGTCTGCGAGAGGATTTATTCTCGTACATTCTAATCGTGCCGCTGACCACCGGAGTTCTAACTCTCCGCTGCTGGTCCGATTTTGAACACCGGTTTGTACCCGCTCCCCGGATTGCGGCCGGACTTGGCCTTGTTAGCGCCCTGTTTCTCGCCCTCTCCTGGCGTCAGGGTGATGCGGTCGGTGAAATGGAAACCCTGTCCCTATGCCTGCGCATGCTTGCTTTCGTATCAGGGTGGATCGCGGTTGCGTTCTGGACTTTGGGCGGACGCTTCATGTCGGGGGTCGCGTTCCCGGCCTCGTTCCTCATTTTCATGGTGCCGCTGCCATCGGGTATGGTGGATGCTCTTGAAGGCGGGCTCCAGCATGCGTCCGCCGAGGTGGCCGGGTGGTTGTTCCCTCTCACCAGCGTGCCATTTTTCCGCACCGGTCTTTCCTTTCAGCTACCCAACCTCACCCTCGAGGTGGCACCACAATGCAGCGGCATTCGCTCGACGTTGGTGCTCTTCGTCACCAGCCTCATCGCGGGTCACCTTTTTCTGGTGCGTACTTGGCAGCGCAGCATGCTCACTGCGGTGGTGGTTCCTTTGGGTATTGTACGCAATGCATCACGGATCGTGACGATCGGCTGGCTATGCACCCGCTACGGTCCGGAAATGATCCACTCGCCCATCCACCACCGTGGGGGACCGGTTTTTTTCGCAATTGCGTTGGTGCCGTTGTTCGTGATGCTGTGGCTTTTCCGCAAGTTCGACAAAGCGAAGGGCCACCTTGGCGCGCCCGTGCCGGTCCAACTCAAGGACGAAGCAATCGATTGATGCCCCTGCTCAGGAATCCGGAATTTGCGCAGGCTCGATGTGCTCAATGCCATCACGTGCAGGCGTGAATTTTGGGAAAATCTGCAACACCCTCTCGAAGTCGTGAAGGGCGGCTGTGGTTTGGTTGTGGCTTGCGGCAAGTGCGGCACGGGCCATGAGTGCGGGGACGTAATCGCCATCAAGGGCCAAGGCATCGGCGATCATGGCTGCCGTGCAACCCGGTTTCACCAAATCCAGGAACCGTTTCGCGCTGGCCAGTTCTCCGGGAATGTTTGAGCGGGTGATGAGCGTCTCCATCAGGTTGCTTGCTTCACCCACCCGTCCCACACTGTATGCCGCCCAAGCTCCTTGCATTGTCAGGGCAGTGTCGTCCTGGATGTTTGCCAGGCATTCTTGAAACAGGACGTAGGCTCGCTCGTGTTCTCCTGCGCGGAAGGCCAACACGGCAAGAATGGCACCGGCCCGCACATCGCCAGGGGACAGTTCCCGTGCCTTCTGCGCATACTCATGAGCTTTTGCCCCACTGTTGAGGGGACCTGCGTATAGGTGTGCCAGCCGCGATACCGCCAGGTGAAGTTCGGGGTTGACCGCCATGGCCCCCGCATAGGCTTCGGCGGCCTTTGCGGGCCGCCCGTCCGCTTCCAAGCGGCCGCCGAGTTGCATACGGGTAATCACATCCGAAGGATCTCTTTGGATTTGTGCTTCCAATACCCGAATCCCCGCCTCCCCGGGTTCGATCATCGCATCCAATCGGGCCAAGTGGCCGCGTGCCTCGGATTTGCCGGGAAAGTCTGCTGGTGCGGCGATGGCCTCACTCAATGCCTTGCGAGCGCCGTTGGCGTCATCCATCGCACGGCAGGCCATCCCATAATGGAAATTCACCCGCGGATCGTCGGGGATTTTGTCCGCTGCCTCGCCGAGGAGACTGTGAGCCCTCTTGAAATCCCCTTGCTTGAAAAGAATCCACCCCAGCGTGTCGGCGATAGCCGCTTCGTCAGGTTTCAAAAAGCGGGCAAGCTCGGCCAGACGGCTGGCATTTGCCAAATCCTCGCCCGGTACTTCGCTGAGAAGGGAAGCAAGGTTGTTCAATGCCGGGACAAATTCCCGCTCTCGTTTCAATATCTCCTCATAGCACTTCCGGGCCTCGGATTTCCGGCCGCCATTCTGATGGATACCCCCGAGTGTCATCAGGACTGCGATGTTGCCCGGATCGATCTGGCGCATCCGCTCCAACTGCTCGCGTGCCTGCCCCATCTTGCCGGTCGCGGCGTAGATCCTCACCATTAGATCGTAGGCGGCAACCATTGCGGGTTCAAGCCGCAGCGCCGCTTGCACGTCTTCTTCCGCTTCGTGCCATTTCGCTTGTCGCATCCAGACACTTGCCCTCAAGTAATACGGGCCTGCCGCCTTCGGGTGGAGATCCCTTTGTTGGTTGGCACGCCGCAGGGCGGAATCGTTATTGTTTGACAGCAAGTCCAGCCTCACCAACTCCGCGGCCGCCTGTAGGTTGGAAGGTTCGAGTGCCTGCGCCTTTTCAAACGCGATTCGCGCATCCTCGGTCTTGCCAAGTTCTTTGAATACCAACCCCTTTTCCAGGAGCCATCGCACATTCGGGTCCGGTTCGTCCCCCATTGCGGCGAGCACCGCCGCAGCTGCCGCTGGCTTGCCGCCCTTGCGGTAGGCCTCTGCCAGCATCAAGGTTGCCTCGGCATCGCCAGGTTGCCGGCGGAGCAACGCTTCCATCGAGCTGGCCACCTCGTCGAAGCGCCCTTGTGAGAGCTTCAACGTGCCCTGCAAGTAGAGCGCGTCGCGCATCTCCGGTTGTATCTTGAGTGCTCGATCAAGCGCTGCGGATGCGAGATCAATCTCTCCTGCCAGCAGTCGGGCGCGCGCCAGATAAAACTCCACCAGGGCGCTTGGAGGGTGTGAATTCTTCAGCTTATCTAGCAATACGATCGCTTTGGCCGCGTGGTCGCCACCGTTCTCCGATAGAAGAAGTATAACACGGAGGATGGTCCCCTCAAAGTCCGTGGCGTCCCGCGCGAATACTTTTTCAAGCAGATTTGCGGCCTTCATGGGTTCGTTGTCATTCATCGCGAGTTTGGCAAGCATGCGCCATGGAGTTAGAAAATCGGATGCTTCTGCTGTCGTCTTCTCGAGCAGGGCAACGGCTTCCTCGCGCCTGCTCCGGCTCAGCAAATAGGAGGCATAGGCAACGCGTTCGGGCGACCGTGCCGGTGCCAGACGGACCGCCGCTTTCATGCACTCCTCCGCCTCGGCATGCTCGTTCCGCACGAGATGCCACTTGGCCTTTAAAAAGATGATTTCAGCCGAATTGTTATCCAATGCCAGGGCCCGTTCGATTGCCCATCCGGCGGCATCGGGATCCTGCCGGTTCATCGCCAGAATGGCGCGCGCCAGATGGCTCGAAGCTTTGTCGTCCGCTCCGGAAACCGTCAAACGCGAGCTCGCGTCATTGATTTGGGCCTCACCGGTGGCTGATCTGGCAAGAACAACCAAGCCGTCCCCGTTTGACGGTTCGATTTTCAATGCCTCCAACGCTTCGCTCCGGGCGCCGGCTAGATTTCCCAACGCCAGCAAGGATCTCGCCAATCCCAACCTCGTCGCCACATCCCGTGGCGCCCATTTTGTGGCACGCTGGTAATAGCCGCCGGCTTGAAAGGGGCCACCGCGTGCCTCCCAGATCGCGCCCAGGCGTCGCAGGGCGATCAGTTCCCCGGGGGTGGCTCGCAGCGCATTTTTGTATTCCACCTCGGCACTGCCGTAGTCGCTGGCGGCGAAGTGTTTCTCCGCGTTGTTGAGGTGAGTTTTGTCTCCCGGTTTGCTGCGATTGCATCCTGCCACCAGCACCAGGGCAGTGCAACAGATCAACACCTGTAGTTTTGATAGGTAGGAAAACATCATGACCCAAATATTTTCTGTTATATCTTTAGTACGTTGTCTGCCAATCATGGCAAGAAAAAACGCAGAAAAATGCCATGCCGTCCAGCCGACAGGATGCGCGAGCCACCACTCATTCCCATTGCCATCATCGGTCATTGAACAGCCGTTGCCAGTGTTGGCGACTCGCTTGTCTCCCACCTTCTGATATTTGGTTAGGATTTTTGAATGATCAGCAATTGGTATCCAACTGCCGGCCGATCTATCCGGCAGATTGATGATTGCGAATTTACGCTACTGGTAATCAATCACTTACATGAAATATAGCGGTTAGTCCGCGCTGCCCCGTTGGCATGCCGCAGACAGTTGAAACCGGGTATTTGAGAAAGTACTTGCAATATGTTGCCGAATTTGATGAACCTGACGATCTCCTAATAACCAACAACCCACACAAATATGAATATGCATGCACATCCCATGATTACTAAATTGGCGTTCAGAGCAGGTTTTTTCGGCCTGCTGTGTGCGAAAGCTGCGGCGGACTCCATCTCGCCAGCCTCTTTCTCCACCACGCTGGACATCGGCGCTAGCATTACCATTACCAAGAGTGTCACTGTGAGTGCGGGGACACCCACCTCGTCAAAGGTGGACGTGTTCTTCCTGATGGACGAGACCGGAAGTATGGGCGGTATCATTGGCACGGTGCAATCTGCAGCGGCCAGCATCCTCTCCCAGACCGCGGGACTCGGCGACGTCGCCTTTGGCGTCGGTGGCTATCGTGATGTGGGAGACGCATACGTTTACCAATCCTTGACGGATATCACTACCAACGCTTCCCAGGCACAGTCCGCCATCAGCGCGCTAGTGGCAAACGGTGGCGGTGACTATCCTGAAGGACAGCTCTACGCCTTGGAGCAGCTCGCCACCACCACCACCTGGCGTGCCGGCTCGGAGCGGATATTGGTTTGGTTCGGTGACGCCCCTGGGCATGATCCGAGTGAGGGCGGTATCACTGAGACTTCCGCCACCGCCGCCTTGGTCAGCAAGGGCATCGCGGTGCAGGCGGTTTCCGTGGGAGGTTTGGACGACTATGGACAGGCCACCCGCATCGCTGCTGCGACAGGGGGGATCTATTTAAGTGGCATCAACACGTCCACCATCGTCGATACCATCACCTCTGCCATCTCAACGGCGGTTGCGACCTACACCAACGTCGGTCTCGATCTATCCGAAGTGCCGGCCGGC
>JBILFE010000141.1:0-7530 GCA_044351705.1 Luteolibacter sp.
GCTTGGTTAAGCGGAGTATAGAGGTGAAGCGGGACCAAGAAACCACAGAAAAGAACTGATTTCACTGATTACACTGATGGGTTTAGAATTTCTGAACTCAGTAAACGACCTCGTTATTGACGCAGTGGCGAGCAAGTTCAATTTCCCGAAGGTGCGGTCAAGCTAAGGTTTTTTTGGGGGGATTGTGGATGACGATTTTTACCACTGAAGCACTGAGGACCACTGAAACCACTGAAATATATATCAATTTATTATCAGTGTTCTCAGTGGTAATCAGTTCTTTTCTGTGGTTTCTTTGTCCGCTTCACCTCTAAACCCCGCGTTCTCACGAACGCGCTTACACAGAGCCCCCTCGCCCGCAGCTTCGGCAATCGCGCCTTGCCGGGTGGCGGGAGATGGGTTATGGCATGGACATGCGCAGCCATGGTAAATCGGTGGTGGTTCTAACCGGGGCGGGGATATCGGCGGAGTCCGGGTTGCCGACGTTTCGGGACAAGGATGGGTTGTGGGAGGGGCAGCGGGTGGAGGATGTCGCCTGTCCGCAGGCGTTTGTGCGCAACCCGGAGTTGGTCCAGCGGTTTTACAACCTGCGCCGGGCCGCCTTGAATTCCGTCCAAGCCAATGCCGCACACCTCGCGTTGGCACGGCTGCAACAGGAATATTCCGGCCGGGTGACCCTCATCACTCAAAACGTGGACGACCTCCACGAGCGGGCGGGCAGCAACGGGGTGATCCACATGCACGGCGAATTGCGCAAAGCCCTCTGCGCCTGCTGCGGACAGCGCATGCAATGGTTGGATGAGCTGCAAACCACCACCCCCTGCCCGGCCTGCGGCCGCAGCGGCGGGCTGCGCCCCGACATTGTCTGGTTCGGTGAAATCCCATATCACATGGATTTGATAGAGGAGGCGGTTGCGGCGGCGGACGTTTTTGCCGCGATTGGCACCTCCGGGCTGGTCTATCCGGCAGCCGGCTTGGTCCATCTCGCCCGCTCCGCCGGGGCGCACACGCTCGAGATCAACAATGCCCAGACTCAGGTGTCGGTGTGCTTTGACCGCCACCTCATCGGCCCGGCCAGCGTGGAAGTCCCGCGCTGGGTCGGGGAATTGCTCGCCGGCTGAGCATGCCGTCACCGCAAGCCGTCTTACTCCACTTTCATCATCACGCTGCCACTGTGGCTGTTGAACTCCGGGGCATACATGCATTGGATCTCGGCGATGCCGGTCGGATAGATGCCGCGCAGTTGGACCCGCGCGCTGGTCTCAAAGACATAGGTGCCGCGCGGCAACCAATCGATGAAGAAATGATCGGCAGTGTCCTTGGTCATTTCGTAATAGCCGAGGCCGTCCTGCCATTTGTAGTTAGATAACACATTGACCGGTTCCACGCCGCTGCCGCGCTGGTTCTTGAGATGGATGTATTCCATGTCGCGGTCGACGCGGATTTCCACGCGGGTGACGATTTCATCGCCGGGCTTGAGCGGGCCGGCCACCGCTTCGAGCGTGGCGCCGTCCTTGGTCATGCGTTTCACAAACAACGACTTCTTCACCTCCAACGGATTGCCCTCGTGCGGGGTGATTTTCGACACATCCTCCAAATACTGCCAATGCAGCGACCCCCAGGACACCCCGGCATCCGTCTTGGTCAGTTTGATTTTTCCCATCGCGGGCTTGACCTCGCTGGCGTGGAATTTCTTCTCATAATAACCCGTGCCAGGCTCGACGTTTTCCGGCTTGACCGCCACGCCTGCCAGTTCCGCTTTCACCAGCGCATCCGAGGCGAGGCGTTTCACATCACCGCCTAGCAAAAGCGCGTAAACCGCGTCGGCGGTGGACTTGGTGGTCTTCCAGCCCTGGGTTTGTTTTTGTTTGAGCAGCCAGACCTGGCAATCATCGACGGCCTGCATGTCGGCAGCCACCTCGCGGAACGCCTCGATGATCATCGCCTGGGTTTCCACCGGTGCTTCGTTCCAATAATACCCCTCGTTGAGGCGCCAATGCATGCCGAGTTCCTCGGTGTTGAGCGCGTTCTCACGCAGCGACTTGATGATCGCCGGCGGCGTTTGCTTGTCGCCGAAGCGCCACAGCCCGAGCGCAGTGTGGCTGCGGGTCATCAGGCTCGGGTTGTCCATCCAATACTTGGCGCCCTGTTTGAGGAAATAATCGACCGCCTCCTTGTTGTCGCCGGCGATCGGGCGTTGCTCCAGATAGAAACTGCGGCCATACAGATACATCGCGATGAACGAGCTGAAGTGGTTGCGGTCGCGGTCCCTGCGCTTGATTTCCTGATAGGTCTGGCGGATCCGGCCATCGAGCCAATCCAGCGCGCGCAGCGCGAGGTCGTTGTCGATCTTCACGCTGAGGTGCTTCAAGCGCCCGGTGCCGGTGACGATATAGAGCGTGATGGTATCGCTGGCACGGCCACCGGGGAACCACGGCCAGGCACCGCTGTCGAGTTGCATGTCCTCGAGGCGCTTCATGGCCCGCGCCATCTCGCTGTCGAGCCGGTTGTCGTCAAACAAGACGCCGACGTTCCGGCGCGCCTCCGTTTCCGAGTTGCCGTCCCGTAACCACGGGGTTTCCTCGATCATGAGGCTCTTGAGGTCCTGGTTCTTGAGCAACGGGCTCTCCAGCATTTTCGGCGCGTTGCGCCACAGCTCAAACACACGCCGGATCTTCGGATCGCTCCGCGCGATGTGGCGCGCCAACTGGTTGGCATAGTAGCGGTTGAACACCTGCTCGGCGCATTCATGCGGATATTCCATCAGATAGGGCAACGCCATCACCGCATACCACGCCGGCTGCGAAACCACCTGCACGGTCAACGCCTCATGCCGCAACGTGTCCGACGCGACGCTATCCAACAATTTTTTCATTTCAAACTCGCGCGCTCCGGCATTGCGGATCGGCAGCGTGATCGACTCGGTGACGAGCTGGCGTTTTGACAGCACCGCGATCATGCCCTCCTCGCCATCGGACAAGGTGTCGGTGGCGGCCACCGCCTTGTAGGTGAGAAACCCCGCGCCATCCGGCACCTTGATCCGCCACGACAGGGTCTTGGATTCCTTGGCCGGAATCTCAAAGGGCTGCTCCTGATTCGTTAGAGAAAGCGCCGCATCGCGCGCTTCCAGCGTGGCGGCATCGGCGAAGCCGAGCCTGGCCTTGCCGGTCTGGAGCTTGTCGCTTTGGTTGGTGACTTTCACCGTGAACTCGATCTCATCGCCCTCGCGCAGGAAGCGCGGCGGGTTCGGCTGCGCCATCAAGTCCTTGGCGGTGACAGTTTCGCCTTCGAGGTATCCGGAGCGCAGCTTGGCATCATGGGCAAAGCCCATGAACCGCCATTTGGTCAGCGCCTCCGGCATGGTGAAGGTCATTTTCACGATGCCCTTGTCATCGGTTGTTAGATGCGGTTCGAAGAACGCGGTCTCCTGCAGGTTCTTGCGCGCCGATATCTTTGATAGATCGGGCGCGGCGGCCCCGGCACGCTCTGGATTGTTCAGGATTGCGTCGATGGAATTGCGGGTCAGGGCCGCGTCGCCCGAGCGATTGCCGGCCGTAAACACTCCTGCCAAAGCCATCTGTTTGCTTTTGGCAGCCGGAGCGGCGCCGCCAAATGGGTCGCATTCCAGCATCGAGGCACGCTTGTCCGATATCGCGTCAACAAAATCGCCGGCGCCGCCACCGCCGAAGCCGTTGCCAAATCCCCGTCCCCGTCCTTTACCCCGGCCTGCTTCAAACCACACGGAGGCATCCGCGCGGCTGAACCAGTCGTTCGAAACATCCATGACAAAATGTCGGTAACTCGGATGGCTGTAGCCGGTGTGTGGATTCCAATTCCGGTCCCATTGTTGAAATGAAACCAGCCCGCCCACGTCTTGGAGCCGTACCCGGTCGCTATCATGATAGAAATTCCCACTCAGCGACCTCGTCCAATCATGCCGCGCGAAGGCATCCAGCGACGCGTCATACATCGCACCTAACATTTCGACTGCATGTTTTTCCGCGCCCTCGACGATGACCGACCAGGTTTCCTTGGCACCGGGTTCGAGCTTGGAGCGCATGCTTTCAAACTTGAGGGTGAGATCGTGTTTGCTCCATGGCACATCGACCGTGATGGATTCGTGATAGGTGCGGTTCTCATGCACAAACAACAGGCGCACCTGGAAGCCGCCGCGATGCGCCTCGGTCACCGGGAAACGCAGCACCTCCTGTGTCTTGGCCGCATCCGACCAGCCTTTACGCAAAATCTTCCCGCGGTGTTCGATCTCGAAATACACCCGCGTCTTGTCATAGCCCGTGCCCCACACGGCGACGTATTCGTCGCCCGGCAATACTATTTGACTCTTCATCGAAAAGTGATGGGGGACTCTAACTGGAAACTTGTCAGCCTCCGGGTCGAGCACCCGCACCGGCAGCAAGGCGGTGACCTTCTTGCCGGCGGCATCGGTGGTTTCCAACAGGGCGCGGTATTCACCGGCCGCCAGCTTGATTTCCGTGACGGCCTTGCCCTCCTTGTCGGTGGCAAAATTGTTTTTCTGCACCACCTCGCCCAAGTCCCAACTGTTGGGGTCGGCCGGGTCCTTGCGCTTATCCAGAACCGGCCATGGCGTGCCGAGGCGCGGGCGCAGGACGGTCGCGGGTTGGACGAGCCGGTGCACGGTCACCGTGCCCTTGGCGGCGACTGGCAGGTCATCGACGGTGGTGGTGATAATGGTGAGTTTCACCGGCTTGGCAACTTCCTGCCACTCATCGGCGGTGAGTGCGGCTTTGACTCCCACATAGCCGGCCTTGACGGCGCGCGTGGCGCTGCGGGATTCGCCGGTGCTGTCGGTCACGCCCACTTTCACCTCATAGGAAAACACCGGCTCTTGGGACGCAGCAACGTCCTTGTCGGGCTCGGCGATGAATTCGATGTCGAAGCTGCCATCCGCCTTGCTGACCCCATCGCCGTGGGCAATTTGTTTGGCCGTGCTGGTGTGCGGCATGAACCACCAGCACCAGCGGCCCCAGTCGGGCCACAGCGGCGTGCGGGTCACGCTCCACTTGACCTTGGCACCGTCAATCGCCGCGCCGGTGTAGGACAACGCCTTGGCGGTGACCACGACCTTTTCGCCCAGCTTCGGCTCGGCCTTGGCCGGACCGACCTCCGCATAGAATTTCGGCCGCTTGTATTCCTCGATCCGGACGAATTGTTGGGTGTTGTTGCACACGAGCATCGCCTGGCCGAGCACGCGGTCGGTGGGGGCGGTGAAGCTGCCGCTGAAGGAGCCGACGTCGTTGGACTTGACCTTGAGTTTGGCAATCTCCTTGTCATTCATGTCCTGAAACACCACCTCGAATTTTTGATTGTTGAGGGTGTGATAGTCGTTTTTCTTGCGATCAAAGGACGCCGCGATGCCCTTGAAGCGCAGCGTCTGGCCCGGCCGATAGAGCGCGCGGTCGGTGAACAGATAGACCGCTTCCTCGAAGTCGTCCTGGTCCCGGTCATAACCCCAGCCTTGCCTGCCCGCGAGCGTGTCGTCCTGATAGATCACGCGCGGCACGAGCTGCTCGCGGCCTGCGCCTGCGGCCGAATAGAACCCGTTGGCATCGGTGGTCTGGGTCTGGCTTAGCACCCACTTGTCAGGTTTGTTGTCATAGGTCCACAGCTCGACCTTGGCACCCTTGATGGGTTCGCCGGTGAGCGCGTGGGTGACAAAGCCGCCGTGGCGGCCCGCCGAGGTGCGGGTGGCGAGTGCCAGGTCGGAAACCCAGACGCGGGCGTAGCTGAGATGGTTCTTTCCTAACGAGAAATCCACGTTGGCGCTGGCAACCAGTTCGTAGTATCCCTTGGTGACATCGAGCGGTGCGTCCAGCGCCTTGGATTTTGCCAGAAAATCGGCGGTGGCTTCCAGGTCCACCGACCACTCGGTGAGCGGTTTCCCGGCCAGCAACTTTTTCAAGGCCTTGTCGTCGCGGGAATCGTCGCGTTCCGGAGTCCACTTTGCCGGATAGAGGCGGAACCAGAGATGGGTGATGTTGCGGTATTGCAGATCGAACTGCGGCTTGGCGGCATTCCATACCAGTTCAGTGGACACCGTGCATTCCCTTTGCTCGACCGCCTCAATGGCATTCACGCACATGGCGCGGAAGGAGGATTCGGGAAACGCGTCGCGGCCGGCGATGGCGATGACGTGGGCTTCGGTCATGCGCTTTTGGCCGATGAGCAGGTGGGCGAGATTCGCGCGGGCCAGGGATTGCAGTTCATTGCCTTCCGCGGCCTGAATGATTTCGCGCAGGCGCTCTTCCAAGCGTTTGTCGGCATTGTCGCCGGTCAGCGCGCCCTTGGCCCAGCCGAGGCGCAGCAAATCAACGTGGATGCGTGGCGGGACATCCGCCTGGTGGAACGTCAGCAATTCTTGATAGAGTTTGATCGCCTTGAGTTTCCAGGAGTTTTCATCGGTGCTTTCGGGCTTCCAGGCGAGGAACTCGGCGGTGGTGCCAAAGGCGGGGGAGCTGTTATCGAAGGTGAAGGCATCCTCGGCCGCGGCATTCACCTGTTCTTCGGTGGCGTAGAAGTTGAGGATTTGATGGATCAGGAAATCATACAGCGTGGGCCGCAGGGCGTCCGGCGCGCTGCCTTTTGTTAGCAAGATGTCATAATCGCCGATGGCGGCTTTCCTGAGCGCTTCGCGGGCCGTCAGTGCCTTGCTGAAGCGCCCGTCGATCTCGGCCAGGACGCGTTTGAGATCCCACGTCTGGATGTCCTCGCCAGGTTTTTCGGTCGTCTGGGTGCGCTGCATGAATTGCCAACGGTTTTGATAGAAATACTCCCACAGCCACAGCGCCTGGATGGTTTGGAGCAACGGTTGCATTTCCGCAGGGGCCGTGGCCAGTTCCGCGTCCATGCCCTTGATGCGTCCGATGGCATCCTTGCCTTCCGCGATGCGCCCCTCCAGCAACACCCGCTGCGCGGTGGCCCGCACCGCCTCCGGCCACGCCCGTTCCGCGCGGGCTTGTTGGTCGATGGTCTTGAGCACCGCGACGGCCGACTTCGGCAAGTCCTTGTTGAGGTGCTGTTTGACTTGGGTCCATGCGGCATCACCGGGGGCGGCACAGCCGGGAATGGTCAACGTCAGTACAAACAAAAATGTTGCTAGAATTTTCATGGTGGGGGTGGGCGGATTCAGTGGAACGGGTGCGGACACGATGCTTAGTGGCAACAATCTGTCAAAAATCCCTTGCCCGCACAATGCATTTGACACCTCCGCCCGGGCATTCTTGGAAATGAGTGAGCACCTGCCCGGGACATCCTGATGTCCGATCGGACACCAGGATGTCCCGCCGGTATGTTAGATCGGGTGGGCAAGTTGAACAGGGATGGGGAATTGGCGCGGGCCCGTGGCTGCGGTGCTTGGCGTTTCAAGCACTCCGCGCCCCGATGAAATTGCTTTCCTAGAGCCGTGAGAGTTGCAGAGAATTCAGCACTTTTTTCTTGGCTAAACTAGCCATTGTGGCATGATGACCAGGCCAAATACCATATTTAGTGATT
>JBILFE010000143.1:0-7481 GCA_044351705.1 Luteolibacter sp.
GAACTCCTCACCAGCCACCCCATGCCGTAGCCAGTCGCGGGAAGTCACTTTTCGCGCGGAAGCCTACAGATGTAAGGGATTACGCGCTTCGCGCGGATCGAAGTTCAGTTTAGGCTCAAAATAAGTGTTATTTGTTAGGTTTTGAGAAACTCGGGTTAAGGCCGGATTCCACGCGGAGACAGACCAGCGATTGGATTGAGGGTTTCCAAACTGTGGTTGGGTGAATCGGGCTAACCGAGTCGCCGTATGCCCGCCCCAACCGGACCGTTTGGAAAACGGTCCCTGCCAGTGGATTTGACCTGCCAAATGCAATGGCTCATGGATACTGATTAAACACTATTGGCCGGGACGCCTGTGTTCCCGACTGCGCGGGAGAAGGGGGCGGCAGTTATTTCACATAAGACCGGACAGAGGACTGCGCGGTCTACACTCAATGCGGCAGCAGTTTGGTGCCGAAGAGAATAAAGAGGGCGAGGCAAAGGAAGAGCAGGGCGAGGCCGAGTTTGACGGCGCAGGTGTGTTTTTTCTGGAAGGCGATGAGGGTTTCGCTGCGGAGGCCGCCATAGGCTAACAGGAAAATGACGATCAGCGGGGTGATGAAGGCGAGGTTGTAAACGACCAGCCACAGCACGGCATCGAGGCGGCCTTTTTGGATTTGATAGATGATGGGAGCATACACCTGGCCGGTGCAGGCGAGTTCCAACAACGAGATGACAAGCCCGGATAGAAAGGCGGCAATGACAAAGTTGCGGGCGCGGGCCCCGCTGCGGATGACGCCGCGGATGCGGTCCTTGAGCAGGCCGGGGAGCTGCAGGGTCATTTCATCGAGGCGGCCGGCGCGGGCGCGCAGGGCGTCGCGCGCCGACAGCCAGGCGGCGAGCAGGGCGAGCAGGCCGAAGCCGAGGTTGAGCCAGCGTTGGATGCCGGCGAAGCGGTCGTTGAGCTGATCCAACAAGCCGTAGAGGAGCAGGCCGGCGGCGAGGTAGGCGAGAAACACGGCGCTGATGAAGGCGGCGCCGACCATGAGCATTTCACGCGGCGTGCGGCGGGCGATTTGCAGATAGGAAAGGAAGAAGATGATGGTGGCAAAGGCGCAGGGGTTGATTCCATCTAACAAACCTCCCCCGAGCACCATGGTGAGGGTGAACGCCTGATAGCGGCGGTCGACTTCCTTGGCGGCGGCGAGTTGTTCGGGGGAGTCGAGTTGGTTCCATGAGTCATCCTGGGGCTCGGCCATGGTCTGGGCGAAGAGTTTGCCGAGGGTGGTTGGGGAGATGTCGGTGCCGATGACGTAACCCGCTTGGGTGAAGACGGCCGGGGAGAGCGAGTGTTTGAGGGCCGGCACGGCGAAGCGATCACAGAGGGCTTGGTTGCGCACGGTGCCGGAGGCTTCCAGGATATTGGTGGCGGTGAGCCGCAGCAGCGGAAAATCGCTCTTGAGGGCGTTGATGAATTGTTGGGATTTGACGCATTCCGTGCAGCCGGGCTTGTAGAAGAACACGACATCAAGGGAACTGCGGACGGGGGCGGCGGCGGGCGCGGTATCTTCTGTTAGGACGGGGCTGTTCTTGGCGGCGGGCTTGGCGGCATTTTCGGCCAGGGAGGCGAAGGTGGCGAAGCCTTTGGTTGGGTTGGGATTGATGCGGGAGTTGAGGAGTTGGAGTTTGTCCGGACGGATGCGGGCGGGATTGACGACGGCGAGCAGCGGGCGGAGTGCGGGGGTGGCGCGGGCGGCGTTTTTTTCCAGCCACTCGGTGATGCGGTCGGTGGCGCTGGTTTCCTTGGTGAGTTGGGGTAGCAGCGCCACGAAGGCGTCGAGGTCGCAGGGGATGCCTTGGGCGATGAGGGCAAAGGCGGCTTCGAAGCGGACCAGGGGAGATGGGTCTTGCTCGGCGAGGCGCTTGAGAAGCGTGCGCACGCCGTCGTTGAGGCGGATGGGTTTTTCGTTGTAGTTGGAAAAGGTTTCCCGGGTGTGTTGGGAATCGGAAAAGTGGTGGAGCCAGGTGTTTTCGGTTTTGGCGGCGCGGTCCGGCAGCACGGCGCGCACAAAGGCGGTCGGGTCGTTGGCGATGGCTGCGGCACTGGCCGGGAGTTCCGCGGGGCGGGCGCTGAGCAGCGAGTGCCAGGCGGCGCGGCGGATATTGGCATCTGTGGCGGTGGTTAGTTTTTTGAGGGCATCAATGATCTGGGTGTTGGCGCAGTGGCGGGCGGCTATGGCGGCCAGCACCCGCAGCGGCGTGGAGGCCGCTTTCGATTGCAAAATGGCCAGGCACCACGGACGGAAAACCGTCGCGCTTTCGCGGGCGGCGTATTCAAAGCGGTAGCCGTAAGCGTCATGGGCTTGGAGCGGGGTGCCGGGCTTGCCCAGTTCCTCGATGACGACGTTGATGAGAGCTTTGGCTTTTTGGTTAGAGAGGGTGCATTCAGCCGCGGCATTGCGCACTTCCGGCACCGGATCGCGCAGCAGGGTGGTGAGCAGCGGGATGGCTTCGTGCGTGGACGGTTCCCTCAGGTTGGAGCACACCGTGATTTTTTGTGCGGTGGTGAAGGTGGCCAGGTCACGGATGAGTGTGGCGTAGCCATCGCGGTGACCGACCTTTGCCAGATTCATGGCGGCGCTGAAGCGCAAGCCGGGTGCGGTTTGCAGGCTGCAACGTTTGGCGATTTCGCGGATCAATTCGGCTTGTGCGGCTGGGATGTTAGGTGCGTCCCCCTCAAGGCGGGCGGTCTTGGCATCCTTGCCGGGGAGAAGGAAGGCCGCGTAAAGCGCGTCGAGGGCGGTCGGTTCGGTGCTGTCCTTGGCGGCATTGATGGCCTCCAGCAGCACTGGATCCATGCGGCTGGATGAGGACGACGGCAGGTCAAGGCGTTCCAGAATGGCCGTGGTTTTCTCTTGGCTGTTAGATCGGAGGGCGGCCACGATGGCACTGGCGGCCTTGTTGTCGTTGAGTTTCTGTTCATCCGCGGCGATGATGCGCAGCGCGGAGCAGGCCACGTCGATGTTCGGGTCGGTGGTGTAGCGCAGGGCGAGGGACTCCAGATCTTTGTTAGACTCGATGGCGCGGAGGGCGGCGAGGCGAGCGGCGGGCGGAGCGGCATCGAGCTTGGTGAGGATTTCCGCGTCGAGGGGTTGTTTCAAAGCGCCATAGCCCTCGATGATGGGGCCGGCCATGGCATCATCGGCGAGAAACATGGCTTTGAGTTTGGGCAGGGCATCGGTGGCATCCAGCGCGACGATGGCCTTGATGGCGGCGAAGCGGACGAATTCGTCGGGATCTTCGAGCAGGTTGATGCAGGTGTCCTTGGCACTGGAGACCTTGCGTTTGGCCACGTATTCGAGGGCGGTGGCGCGGACCCGCCAGCGGGGGTCGGTGAGGGTATGGAGGATGGCGGCGTCTGAATCCGGGGCTTTTTTCTTGGGGCCGGATGAGTAGCGTTCGTTATCGCCGCTGAGGGTGAGGCTGGTTTGGATGGCGGAAACCAGCAGGTCTTCGTCCGGGTGGGTGAGGAAGGAACTCACCAGCTTGGTGGTTTCGGCACCGGGGATGTCCTTGAGCCGGCGCAGCGCACCGTGAATGACATTGACGTCGGGTTCCCGCGCGAGCAGCGGTGCGATGATGGGGACGGCTTGCGCGCCGCCGCTGACCAGCAGCGCATCGATGGCGGTTTCGCGCACGAGCGGGTCGGGGTGGGTGATGAAGTCGCGCAAAATCGGCAGGGCCAGGGTGCCGATGTTGCGGATGGTGGCAAGGGCGGAGAGCAGTTGGTCGCGGCTGCCGAAGCTGAGCTGGCGGGCGGTATCGGCGGCTTGGTCGCCGAGTTGGCGGGCGAGGGTGATTTGGTATTGGGCTTCGCGGATGCGGGCATGGCTGCCGGGCGGCAAGGTCGGGGTGGCGGCGAGGAAGGTTTCGAGGAAGCCGACGGCGGTGAGGCCTTCGGCTTCTAACATGCGGCGGGCGCGGGTGGCCTTGTCGCTGTCATCGGCGAGGAGGTCGCGCAGGTAGGCGCGGCGTTGTTCATCGGAAAAGAGCGCGCTGGAGCGGCGGGCGTCCGAGGGGTGGCCGGCCCAGGCTTGCCAGCGGACCAGGGCGGCGGCGTTTTCCGGCGAGTCCGCCGGCGTCCACGGGTTGAATGAAAGGTCACCGCCAGCGAGTTCTTCAAGGACTTCCAAGGCCCCCAGACGGACGGCGAGGGTGGGGTGCTTGAGCAGGGCGACCAGGTCCGCGCGCGGCGGGGATTTGGCGTCGAGCAAAGCGCCGCGGATGATGGCGCGGCGATCTTTGTTAGAAAGCTGTGGCAGCACTTCCGCCAAGGTTGGAATGTCGTGCGTGCCATGGCGGAAGCGCTCGAAGGCATCGTCGGCGCCGGCGTCGGTGGCTGGCGCGGGTGCGGCTGGCGCGGGATCGGGAGCGTCCTGGGCGTGGTGGAAAGCAGAAAGCTGAAAGCTGAAAGCAGAAATGAAGAGCAGCACGAGCCTGAGTCTTTGGGGCGAGGGAAGAATGGGACGGGTCGGACTCATGGGACGGAGGTGCCTTGGGGGGGAGTTATTAGTTATAGGTTAGATGTTATTGGGGAAGAGGAAGAAATCGGCAGATAGGTTTAGAATTTAGAATTTAGAATTTATGATTTAATGAAGCAGTGCGTATGCGAGGATATTGGCGTTGATTTCCATGGAGTTTTGGATTTCGTTGCCGCCGCAGCAGCAGCAGCCTTCAGCGTGGGAGCTGTCGTTGAGGCCTTCTGGGGAATAGACGACGACGATTTTGCCGTTGCGGGAGAGTCCGCGGAGGAGGGTTTCCGGGCCGGAGTGGGACAGCTTGAGGTCCTTGACGGTGAACACGGTGCGGAAGATCTCATGGCTGAGCGGAATGTCCTTGAGACAGTCGTTGCCAAAGATGGATTTGATTTCCCGCTCGAAGGACTTGCTCCAGGCTTCGTTGGAACAGGATGCGGAGGCCAACAGGAATCCACCGTTTTCCAAATATTTCTTGAGGTTGGCGCGCTCCTTGGCGGTGAGGTTGAAGTCGCTCTCGCCGGTCATGATCACAAACGGGATTTTGAACAGTTCGTCGTCGGCGAGCTTGACCGCCTTGAAGCGGCGTTCGGTGGCGATCGAGGTTTTCTGCTGCACGGTGGTTAGAAATTCATCGCTGAAGCACTTGGAGGTTTTGGTGCCGGCATAGATGAGATTGCCACATTCGACGGCGCCTTCTTTCCCGCTGAGCGGGAGGGTAAAAGCTGAAAAGCTGAAAAGCTGAAAAGCTGAAATGAAGAGGATGTGGGATTTCATGAAGGCTGTGGGTTAGAGGGGAGACGCAAGAGACAAGACTTCAAGACACAAGAGAAGAGGAGAAGGAGAGGTGGCCTCTCTTGTCTTGTGTCTTGCGTCTTCAAGTCTTGCGTCTTCATGGCGTTAGAAATTTCTTCACCGCTGCGCGGTAGGGTTCGGGGATGGCTTCCGGGGTGGTGGTGGTGGACTGGCCATGGCCGGTGGCGGTGGGCTTGAGGGTGCCGGCCTCGGCGGTGGTGGGCAGCTCCGGGACCGGCGCGGTTTTGCCATTGCCTTTGCCTCCGCCACCGGCGGCCGGGGCGTCGGAGAATTGGAGGCGTTGCGGGCCGACGACGGGGAGGTTCATCGGGAAGCCGCCGCCGGGGGTGCCGGCCAAGCCGATGCCACCCGGGCCCATGCCTTGGCCGCCGGGTTGGTCGCCCTTGCCTTGGCCGGGGTTTTGGCCGAGCAGGGCTTCGAGGAGTTGTTGGAGGTTTTTATTGACATCGAGGCGGGGGATGTCGAATTGCGGGGCTTGGCCTTTGGCGGCGAGGGGGAACGCTTCGGGTTGGGACATCAGGCGTTCGAGCACGGCGCGGGCGCGTTCGGCGTTGGCGAAGGCATCGGCGGCTTCACCGGCTTTGCCATGTTTGGCGGCGGCGTCCATGAGGGATTCCGGCGCGGCCTCGGTTAGGTCGTCCGCGAACTTGAGGGCGGAATCGATCAGGGGTGTTAGGTCGGGATCATCCTTGGGCAGGGCATCGGCGCGGCGGCGCAGTTCGGTTTTGAAATCATCGAGGGCGATGCGGTTTTTTTGTTGGGTTTCGGCGAGCGACGGCAGCAGGCGGCGGTTTTGGTCTTGGCCGTGGCGGAGTTCATCGACGATGGTGGCGAAGCGTTTGGCGAGGTTGGCTTGGGACTCGTAGATTTGGCGGAACTTGGCGGCCATTTCCAGCAGGGTGGCCGCGTGGTTGACCTTGTCGACGTCGGCATCGAGTTGTTGTTCACGTGGCTGCTGGCGGCCGAGGCGCTTGAGCATTTCCTCAATGGCGGCTTGGCGGTCCGCCATGGGGGCCTTGGGGTCGAATTTTTCGAGCGGGTCGATATTGTCGCGGAGGTCGTTGGCTTGTTTTTCGGCGAGGTCTTGGAGGCGTTTTTCGAGTTCGAAGGCGGGGAAGTCTGCGGCGATTTTGTCGAGGAGTTCGGCGGCTTGTTGGTGGGCTTGTTTGGCGGCGGCGGCGGCTTGTTCGATCGCCTTCGGGTCGCCCGTGGCGTTGGCTTGTTGGAGGTTTTCGAGCGCTTTACGGGCTTGGTCGATGGCGTCCTTGGTGGCTTGGAAGCGGTTGGAGAATTCGGTGATGGTGGTTTTGGCGCGGATATATTCGGCGTATTGGGCGTCGGAAATGATCCGGATGCGGGAAATCTCCGAGCTGCCCTGGCCGAGGAGAGACGGGTTATGGTCCGAGGCATCGAGCATGAGTTCGATGGTTTGGCCGGCCTCGAGTCCGAGGGCATCGAGTTCGAGCGTGTCGGTGAAATCGTAGGCTTTATCGTGGAGGGCCGGAGCGACGACGCGGGTACGGTCGCGGAAGCCGGTTAGAGTGCGGACGAAGTGGACCTTGGCGAGGGCGAAGTCATCCTGGGCGTGACCGACAACCGGGATGCTGGACTTGGGAGTGGCCAGCATCAGGGTGGGTGGCGATGTGAGGGTGACGCTGGGTGGGAGGTCCGGCAAGGTGCGGAAGGCGAGATCGAGCGGGCGCGGGCTGGGGGTGCCGCGCAGGTCGCGGAGGGTGGCGGAGAGTCGGCCGGAGTGAGTGGCGGTCCATGAGAAGGCGGCGGTATGTGAGGCGGGGAGGGTGGCCTGGGTGGCGTGGGCGACGGGCTCGGTGCCGGGGGCGGTGGTGGGGGTGAAGATGAGGGTGGCGGAGCCGAGCGGGCGGTTGCTGGTGAGTTCAAGGGTGACGGTGGTGCCCTCGATGGCGGCGATTTCATTGGTGTCGAGGGGGAACTCGGCGGCAGCAAGCCCGGTGTAGGCGGGCGGGGTGAGGCGGACAAGACCGTTTAGAATGTTAGGCTCGAGCAGGATTTCAACGGCACGCCAGGTCGAGCGCGCTTTGCCGCAGGCAAAGGCGATGTCGATGGGTTCTGTTAGGCCGTCGAGTTTGCGGGAGAAGCGGGTGGATGATTCGCGGAAGGCGGGGAGGCGGAG
>JBILFE010000144.1:0-7448 GCA_044351705.1 Luteolibacter sp.
TGGCCGGCCCGCTATCAGGTCAACCTCAGGCAGGGTGACGAGGGCAACGTCGAGGGCCTCAAAGGCGCGACCAGCCAGGGACTTTTCAAGAACGGTGCCTGGAACTCATTCAAACTAACCGTGCGCGGCACCACCGCGGAAATGGAAATGAATGGCAAGCCGGCATGGAAAGCCGATGGCCTGGCAGGGCCGCAAGAAAGCTTTATCTGCCTACAGGCAGAAGTTCCCGGCGGCGGCCAGTGCCTGTTCCGCAACATCCACATCACCGAGCTGAAATAAACACCCAACCCCCGATGCAAGAACCTTTCCGCTCCACCCCCACGCGCCGTGGTTTCATTGCCACGGGCGCGGCCGCTGTTGGCTTCACCATCCTGCCGCGCCGGGTGTTCGGCGCGCCGGGGCAAGCGCCGCCCTCGGCGAAGTTGAACATCGGCTGCATCGGTATTGGCGGCCAGGGCAACGACGTCACGCGGGAGTTGGCGACGTTTCCCAACGTCAACATCGCGGCATTCTGCGATGTGGACGAGGCCTACGCGGCACGCACCGTTCAACAGCACCCCGGGCGCCCGTTCTACAAGGATTACCGCGTCATGTTGGAAAAGGAAAAGGGCCTCGACGCGGTCATGATCGCCACCCCGGATCACTGGCATGCCCCGATCGCCATCGCCGCCATGCGCATGGGCAAACATGTGTATTGCGAAAAACCCCTCGCCCACACCATCGAGGAAACCCGCTTGATGGGCAAAATCGCCGCGGAAATGAAAGTCGTCACTCAGATGGGCAACACCGGCCATGGCGGCCAGGGCCTGCGCCTAACCAAAGAATGGCTGGATGCAGGCGCCATCGGCACCGTCACGGAAGTCCACGTCTGGTCGGACCGCCCCGGCAAATGGTGGGACTCCCAAGGCCGTCGCCGGCCAACGGAAACCCCGCCGGTGCCCCCCACCTTGGATTGGAATCTGTGGCAGGGCCCCGCCCCCACGCATCCCTATCATCCGCTCTATCTGCCAGGCAAGTGGCGCGGTTGGTTCGACTACGGCTGCGGCGCCCTTGGCGACATGATGGTGCATAACGCCGACCCCGCATGGTTCGCCCTCGATCTGGGCGCGCCAAGTGCTGTGGAAGCCACCACCTCGGAAACCAATCCCGACAGTTTCCCCCTATCAAGCGTGGTGACGTGGCACTTCGCCGCCAAAGGCAAGCGCGGACCGATCAAGCTGACGTGGTATGACGGCGGCAAGCTGCCCGAGCCACCGCCCGGCTTCGATACCACCCGCCCCTTCGAGGACAACGGGATCATCTTTGTCGGCGACAAAGGCAGCCTCATCGCCCCCGGTTGGAGCGGCAGGCCGCGGCTGCTGCCCGATAGCCTGATGAAGTCCTTCGTGATGCCGCCACGCACGCTGCCGCGCAGTCCCGGCCATCGCAAGGAATGGGTCGACGCCTGCATCGCCGGCAAGCCCGAGGATGCCAAAGCCGGCTTTTGGTATTCAGCGCCCTTCACCGAGGCGCTACTCGTCGGCGTGCTGCCGATCCGGCTTGGCAAGCACATCGAGTGGGATGCCGCGGCCATGCGCGCCACCAATGCGCCCGAGGCCGACGCCTTGATCCGCAAGACCTATCGCAAGGGCTTTGAGTTGACCTGAAAAGGATAACAGCCTCCGGCCTAACCGGATTCCAACGGGCCAATCAACAATTTACGAGGGATTTCCGCGCGATTTTTTGAGCTTGCCGAGTGGCACTGCGTTTTCTACAAGCTGGCAAGATGCAATGCGTCATATGTATAGACACATGAATACATTCCAGACTCAGCTCGCCGCCCGCACAGAAAGCCTTCTATCGAATCCAAGTGTCCGCTCCATGACCCCATATCCTCACCCCTGATTAACCACCCCATACCTCACATTGGCATGAACAATCCACCCATCCCCATTGCAGAGCTCCCCTGCGTCGGCTTTCTTAGCGAGGTTTCTTCCGAGCACCGGTCCTTTCTGGCGTGCTTTGGCAAATTTCTGCGTCCCAAAACCGGCGACATCCTGATTGCCGAAGGCGATCGCCAGGAGTCTCTCTACGTCATTCTCTCTGGCATCCAGCACATCGTGTCCTCGGTCGGGGGGCGCCAAGTGCTCATCGCGTCCCTCGGTGAGGGCGATTCCATGGGCGAAATCAATCTGTTCGATCCATCCAAAGCGAGTGCCACGGCTATTTCACGCAGCGACGGCTTTGTGTGGTCAATATCCCGCGAGGAGTTCGATGCCTTCATGGATGCGGACCCTGCGGCGGGCGTGGCGGTCTTGCGAGGTCTGCTCTGTGAGGTAGCCAGGCGCATCCGCCGCATGAACGAAAAAGTCACAACCGCCGAAGAAAGGGCGTCCTTCCATAACTCCTGGAGCTCCGCCCCGCAGTGAATATGGCCCCCCTTATCCAACAAGGACCACTCGCACTCTTCGCAGCCTTTGTGGTCATCCACGTGCTGGCGGATTTTCCACTCCAGGGTGAGTATCTCGCCCGTCAAAAATCCAGAAGGCTCGCGGACACTCGCAGCGATTGGATCGTGGCTCTGACCGCTCATTGCGTGATCCATGCCGGCGGCGTCTGGCTGGTTTCCGGCTCGCTGGCATTGGCCGCGCTCGAGTTTTTCCTGCATGGTGCCATCGACCTGGCCAAAGGCGAAGAAAAGTTAGGCATCGCTGCGGACCAAATGCTGCACTTGGTGTGCAAGGTGGCCTATGTCGTGATGCTCACCCAGTGGCAGGGTCTGTTCTGAACCGGTCCACGCGCCAGGGGTACCGGCAGTGCCCCGCCCTTGGCTGAAAAAAGGCCAAGAGTGGGGCCTCTTGTGCAACCCCTCCCCCAACGCCGCCAACACGAGCACGGGACATCCTGAGGTCCGATCGGACCGCAGGATGTCCCAACAGCCGGCGGGCTTGCGCGAATTCGGCTGGACGGATTGTGTCTGCCGATTAAGCTGCTCCGGATGTGAGCTATTTCATGGCGCAGGAATCCCTGCGCCGTATCGCACGATTCGAAAACACACCCAACATCCAACCCGAAGAGACAGATGAGAACCAACACTATGACCGCAACGACATTGACCGCAATGCTGCTAAGCGTCGCTGGGGCGACGGCCGGTGACTGGCCGAATTGGCGCGGCCCGAATTACGATGGCATCAGCAAGGAAACCACTTGGAACCCTGCCACGGTGAGTGCGCGCAAGGTGGCTTGGGAAGCCCAGGTTGGAGCGGGCTATTCCGCAGTGGCCGTGGCCAACGGCAAAGTCTACACCGCAGGCAATTTCAACAAGAATACCGACGCAATCATTTGTTTGGACGCGGCCAGCGGCAAGCCAGTCTGGCGCCATGAGTATCCCGAGCCGCTGGCTCCAAAGTACTACTCGGGCGGTTGCAGCGCTACGCCCAGCGTCCACGACGGCAAAGTCTATTTTGCCAGCAAGAGCGGCAAAATTTTCTGTCTCAATGCCGACACCGGCAAGGTGGTTTGGAGCAAATCCTTCGAATCGAAGATGCCGACCTGGGGGTTTGCCAGTTCCGCCTTGATCCGCGGCAAAGCCGCCATCTTCAATGCGGGCAGCGCGGGGGTGGCTTATGACAAGGATAGCGGCGCAGTGCTCTGGACCAGCGCCGATGACACCTGCGGATATGCAACACCCGTGCCATTCGAGCACAACGGCAAAACCTGCCTCGCGCTTTTCGCCAAGGACACCATTATGGCGGTGGCTGCGGACGACGGCAAGAAACTCTGGTCGTTTCCCTGGCAGACGCAATACGACGTCAATGCCGCGGACCCGGTTGTCTCCGGCACCCAGGTGTTCATCACTTCCGGCTACGGACGCGGCGCTTGCCTCGTCGACTTTGCCGGCACCGAACCCAAGAAAGTCTGGGAAAATAAAAACATGCGCGCCCACATGAGCGGACCGGTCCTCATCGGCGGCTATCTCTACGGCTTCGATGACAATCGCTTGACCTGCCTCGACTGGAAAACCGGCGAACCAAAATGGGTTGAAAAATCCCCGGCAAAAGGCGCTCTCATGGCCGCCGGCGACAAGCTCATCGTGTTGGGTGAAGCCGGACGCCTGGCGATTGTGGCGGCCACTCCCGCCGCATATAAGGAAATTGCCGCAGCCCAAGTGCTGGATGGCCGGTGTTGGACGATGCCGATCCTCGCCGGCGGCCGCATCCATGTGCGCAACTCCGACGGCCATCTGGTTTGCCTAGATGTTAGAAAATAACTACGGCCCGGTTATCGCTGGATTCATGACCGAATCTGTTTCTGGCTGTTCCTTGTCACCCCAAGAGGTTGGGTTATCATCTCACAATCACCCGGGGCCATAACGCGCTGGAAAAAATTGCTGCAAAAAATACTTGCAGTCGGCGGCCAGGCATTCTAGGTTCGCCGTCCCGCGCCGCAAGGCGCATGGTTCAAACGCGGGATGGAGCAGCCAGGTAGCTCGTCAGGCTCATAACCTGAAGGTCAGAGGTTCAAATCCTCTTCCCGCAACCACTTTCAGGGCCGGAACGCAAGTTCCGGCCTTTTTGTTTTCAAGGGTTTCAGTTCCACCTGGTGCCACCTGGCAATAATTTCAGTACAGGTCATGTGCGCGACCAACTCAAGAACCGCGCTGAAGTCGTAATGAATCTGCCGAATGGTGTCTATGCTCATGTCCCACGAGATGTTCCCCGCCGCCCCCGCGTCAAACGCCGGGTTCGTTTTTTCGGTTCCGGGTTTTCCCGGTGTCGGTTCTCACAGCCCAGCCTCGCACTCGGTTACTTTCGCGTCGTAGAACGCGTCGGTGAGCAGGCCATCCTCATAGAGCAGCTTGAGCTGGCGCAGGCGGCCGTCGATTTGTTGTTTGGTGAATTTGGGCTTGACCACGGGTGGTGGATTGGTGGCGGGGGCGCCGGCGGCTGTTGGGGTGGCCGGAACTGTTGGGGTGGCCGGGGCTGTTGGGGTGGCCGGGGCTGTTGGGGTGGCCGGGGTGGTAGCTGTTGTGGGCGGCGGCGCCTCGGGCGGCGGCGGGCGGAGCGGCGCGACGCGTTTGGGCGGCGGCCGGAATTTTGGGTCGAAGACGAGGGCCTGTAGGTCGCTGGCAGGCACGAGATGGCGCCACAAGAACGCCTGCATCCGGTCTTCCGCAGGCACCGCATCCCGGACGGTCTCTTGCGAGCCCAACATGGCGCTGCCCACCACCGCAAGCCGGACGGGTTCGGTCATCGGCGTCGGGCCGCCCTTGAGGGTGAGCTTGGCGAGCGTCTGGTTTTCAGGGATGACGAGAGGTGCCGCGGTGATTCCCGCAGGCGGATTGTTGAGCAATACCTTGATCGGGCCGCTGAAGCCGTCCTTGCGCACGACATAAACGCTAACAGTCGCGGAGGATTTGAGCGGAATGCCCACGCTCGATGGCACCACCCGCAGGTCGAAGTCGGGGCGCGGGGAGCTGAGTCGCAGACGGTAACCATATTCATCGCCCGCATGGCGCGCGGTGTCACCGAGGTGGACGAAATACGTGCCGTCGGCCGGCAGTTGTGTCATCAGGTAGGAGTCCGCGTGGTGGGTGTTGGTCCCGGATGTTAGATCCTCGCAATCGTCGTTGAAGCCCAGCACCTTGCCGGCCGCGTCGGTGAGTTTGATCAGCGAGTCGAGCGGCGAATCCAGCCGGCGGGCCTGAACTTCGATAACGATCGGGTCATTCGCCTTGCCGGTGAATTGGAAAACATCCCAGTCATCCGGCCGCTCGATGCGCCCGTTGACGATGACGGGAAGTGCCACCTTTTGCGCGGCTGCCGTGGAGTTGTTAGGTTCGTTGTCACTCACCTCCGGGAGCGTGTCCACCACAAACGGCACGCGATTGGAAATGAGTCCCGCTTTGCTTGCGGCGAGCGAGATGAGTCCGGGGCCGGCCGCGGGCGGCGGGGTTTCCAGCGTCGAGCCGTCCCCCCCCCAAGCGGCCATGCGTGGTGGCGGCAGGATGCCTGCCGGTCCGCCCATGGGGAAGACGCTGGTCACAAACGGCATCTCGCCGATGGTGATGCGATAGATGAAATCCTCGCGCCCGCGATAGATGCCGTCGCGGATGACAAACACGTATTCACCGCTGGCTGGGACTTGATAGAGAAGCACCGGATCGGGTTTGAAACGATAATCGTCGGCATAGGCCACTTCCTTCCCATTGGCGTCGTAAAGCGCCAGCACCGGTTGGAACCAACCGGGGACGGCGTCGGCCAGATAGGGAATCAACTGCCGCGCCTGCGTGGAAATGACCAACCGCTGGCCTTTGTTAGCCTGAAAGCGGTAGCGGTTGACTTCACCCGAAGCAATCTGGCCGTTGACCGTGCACGGCAGGGTGATGCGCACCTCCGCCTCCTCCGGCGGCCGTTTGCGCAGGGCGGCGGCTTCTTTGCCGAGCACCTGGAGGCTGGCGGAAATCATCGGCTTGCGGGAAAATTCAGGTACTTGGCCGACGTGAAACTGCAGCGGGTTGGACACCCCGCGCAACGTGACCAGGCGCAGTTCCCGCAGGCCCGGCGGCGCGTCGGCCGCGATGCTGACATCGATAAAGACCAGGCTGGAGATTGACGCGCATGCGGGCGTTTGCACCGCCTCGCGGACGCGTTGCTCGATTTTCGTGCTCAGGGTCTGCGCGGGTGTATCCTTGTCCGCTGCTGTAGAGGGTTGTTGCGCCTCCATCATCATCGGATTCCCAGCGGCCATCGCCGCGGCCATCGCCGCGGCCATCGCCGGGGCCATCGCCGGGGCCATCGCCGGGGCCATCGCCGGGGCGGCACCCGGAGCACCCGGAGCACCCGGAGCACCCTTTAACTCTTTGAGTTGTTCGTTGAGCAACTGCACCTCCTGATTGCCCAGACGCCGGAGGTAATCGGTGACGCGGGCAGTGACGCCCGCACCGGTGACGAGCACTGTGCTGACGCCATCGAGATCCTGGCCTCCCAGCTTGACTTGGAACGTCGTGGCCTGCTGACCGCCGGCGGGATAAACGTAGCCGATGTAGGGCCGCTTCTGCGCGTGCGCCAATGGGGTCATGGCCAAACCTGCTAGCATGGCAAGCCACATGAATCCGCCCGGCATGCCTGGTCCACGGCGACGATTGAGCCTTTTATGTCGTTGGTTCATCCCATGATTTCCGTTAGAATCCCGCCGGACTTCGCGCCTTCCGCGGCTGCGGGCAAGACATAGGCTTCCGTGCCCATCGGATGGGGCAACCTGGCCTTGGTATCGATGCCGCTCAACGCATAGATGCTACCTAACAAGTCAACCGGGTACACCGGCCGGTCCTGCACTTCTTCGGCCCGTTTGTCGGACGCACCGACGATATGGCCGCCTTTGAACCCGCCGCCGGCGACCAGCGCGGTGAAGACATTGCCATAGTGGTTGCGGCCGCCATTCCACGGCGGTTGCCAATCGACTTTGGG
>JBILFE010000145.1:0-7440 GCA_044351705.1 Luteolibacter sp.
GCCATCCGAAAGAACCATTTTCCCGCCACCGGTCGCGACCACTGCCTTGAGGCATGCCGAAAACGCTTCGGTGTTGTCCGTCTTGTCGTCGCCCACCGCTCCGTAGTTAAGAACATTGAACACCCGCGCGTTGACGGTGACCGTACCAACGGCCGCTTTGTCGCCTCCTTCTGCTTGCACGGTTCCATCCGCCACAAGCCCGCCACCTATCACTATCAAAACCATTGCCTTTCGCATGAAATCCCCTTGCTTGATACCTAACCCATTCTTCATACGGTTCATTGCCATTGTCCTGATATTCTCCTTCACGCTGACATGCTCACCTCACCAGTTCCCGCGCGGCGTGCAACAGGTCCACCGTCGCGGGCGAAACGGTCCCATCCTGATAGATCTCCAGGTTGAAGAGCGGGACGCTGCCGTATTCGGCAAATCCTTTGAGCATGCATGGTTGTGGGTGATGGATGTGTTATCTAATTGAAGTTCTTCACTATCAACCCGAAGCGTGGGGTGAAATCCGTGACCACCTCTCAACGTGCCGGGAGGCGTCGTTTCTTTCAGAAAGAGAAAGACATGACACTGAATTGGCGCAGGGCGCTGCGGGAAACGAGGTCCGGGGTGATCCGTGGAACGGCACATGGCGCAATTGCCCGTTGAATCCGCGAGGTGTTATCCGATGTTTCCCATAACCATAGCCGTGGGCACCTGCCACTCGGGCACGCCGTAGAGCACCCATCCCTTGCCGGGGTTGAGCAACACTTCATGGGTGGGCCTGGGAGTGACAGTCGTGGTCACGGACGCATCGAGACCTAATGCGGAGAGTGCGAGCACGATGGCTAGCAGGGGACGAATGGTTGGTTTCATGGTTGGTTGGTAGAGATTCGCTGGCGGGGCTAACCGACTTTTGGCGGGGAGCGCCGCCATCCTAGCGAACGTGCATAAGAGAAGTGCATGGAAAAGTCGAGCCGAACCACGAAGTGACCATCGCTGGACTGAGCGGCTTTCGCTGGGACGGCGCCTGTGCTATGGATTGCGGCAGGATCATCAGTTTCGTTGTTTGCATTGCTAATCTCCATTTGACAATCATCACTTCAGCGTGGGTTCAGCAAACTCGCCACGCAGTTGCTTCTCGCCACCCTCTTTTTCATACACGCCATAGAACTGGCAGACCGAATCCAGCCAAATGATGATACGTTCCATCTCGTCGGCGCTTAGCTTTACGTCGTGGTGCCCCTGCTTCAGCATCTTATAAAGTTTGGATGCACGCGCGCCGAATTGCCCGGGGAATGTCCGATAAAACTTGGGAGAATTGAAATCCTGTCCGGCACCATACGAGACAAAGCCATAGGGTTCGGCTAGATTCACATAGGATGTGAAATATTTTCCATTCACCTCACTATCTAACCGTGGTGGCACCTTCCCTCCCGGCTTGGCATGCTTGATCTTGTCCGCATGACAACTGACACAATTTTTATCCAGCACAGGCTGGACAAGCTTCGGATAACTAAACGGGAGCGATCCATCCGGCCCGGGTTTGGGCTGTGAAGGAGCGCGCTTCATTGCAAGGGGTGTCGCAACGGTGGGGCGCCCAGGTGTACTGCCCTTGGGTTCATGACAGCCTAGACAGGAGAGCTGCTCGCCGGGCACCAACGCGGTGGACGAACGCATCGATTGAATCGCGGCGCCCTGTTCATCGAGCGCCTGGAAGAAAATCTCATAGCCTGTAGGCACCTTGAAATAGGCACTTCCATCGGATTCGACTGGAACCGTCCCGACAACCGTGCGTACAAGATTGACGGAATCAAATCCTTCCTTGATCTGGATACCCGTACGATGTGCCAGTTCCGCAGTAGCCACTGACGCCGGATAGATCTGCCAGATCCGAAGAGCGGAAATCTTCTTGGCATCTTCGGGCCACGCCAAGTAACTCTTATACACGTCTGCAATGGTTATGGTCCCTTGCCCACGCGCTTCCGCCTGCCAGTCTGCGGGTTTGCGCTGTGCCGCAGGAACAGCGGCAATGCGTTGCTCCGGAATAATAGGCGGTAGCTTCTCCGCACGGAAGGGCATCGGATTCACGCAGGCAATTTGCGGGTCGCGATAAATAAGTTCCTTGTTGCCAAATTTGTCGACCAAATAGAGTCCAAAGGTCAGTTGCTTGCCTGCAACGCGTGCTTCGGCCGGCTCATAAGCCGCGATATAATAGGTGTCGCTCAACGGCCATGCGGTTCCATAGCTCTGCGAACCGCCCTGTGTTTCAGGAAATCCGGCATCAGGGGTCAAGCGCTTTACCGGGGCCATGGCATCATCATCAGTCACGCGTGGATCAATGACCATCAAGGATCCAAATGCTTGTCCATGATGCGGCGCGCCTGTCGTGACAAAGCAATGCGAATTTGGAATTGCGCGCGTGTCTATCTCCATATCCGCTCGCTTGTAGCGGAAGGAATAGTTGCCGTGAATGGGACGCGGATTACGCCCGTCGGGGGTTGTAATCCACGGATGATGCGCGGTGCAGCCATGGCGGTCAACATAGTCCCAGCGTGTCCACAGCAACATGCCGTCATGCGTGATCGCAGGAGACCATTCATTCGTTTCATGAAAGCTGAGGCAACGCATGTCCGTCCCATCCACAGCCATATCGAACATCGTGAAGGTGGGGCATTGGCGGCCGCAGCGCAAGTAGCCGCCACGACGCTCGGAAATGAATGCAATGCGCCCCGCAGGCGTGAAACACGGGGAGAAATCATTGAACGTTCCATCTGTAATCTGCTTCAGGTTCGAGCCATCGGAACCAACCGTGAACAGGTGATAACAAAAACCCTTGTCCCAATGCCCGTTGTTCGCGTGATCCACATGCGAAATGTGTGCACGGCTGCCTTTGCCCTCCACATAAGCAAAGGCAATCATCTTCCCATCATACGAAAGTGCCGGCGAAAGAATGGAACCCCCATCCTTTCCCATCTCCTGGCGTGTTCCAATTCCAAGTCCGCAACCTGCCAGCACATCGCGCATCACGGGCGACCCGCCAAACGGATCCGCAAGGACGAACAATCCGCCCCCGGTCCGTTGTTGTTGGCCATAGTACTGATCGCAGCAATGCTGCATGACCTGTGATAAATCGCGCTTGATGAAAAGCAGCTCTTTAAAATTGAGCAGCGGATTTGAAAAAGCGATTTTGCGACGCAAGAGAAGCGTCTCATCAAACAATGGCCGGCGTTCGGTTTCAGCGGCTGCTGTTGCCCGCGCAGCAAGCTCGGCCAATGCTTTTGTTTCCGACTCAAGCGATGGGGCATTCCGCATCGCTTTGATATCGTCCAACAAGGCTTGTGTGCGGCGCAGCACAATGGCCAGCGGGTCTCTATCTTCCGGTGTCACCAATGCGTCCGCGCAATAGGCCTCAGGCGCAAACTGCTTGAAACGATCCGTCTTCCTCAAATCATGTTGCAACACCCCCCATTGCCGCGACGCCTCACCATCCGGGTAGTTGTTGCCTGTCGCAGCAGGCTCAAGCCAGGTCGAAGGCGGTTCCGTCACCACGGATGTTGCTCTACTCGCATCGAGCAAAGGCGTGGCTGTCTTTGCAACAACCTCTGCAACGGCGGCAAACCCGCCATGCGGGAGAAGCACCAGGATAACTCCAGCAACAATGGCCAAGCGAGCCCGATGCATCATCCAAGCTGTCATCATCAATCCAACTGTCAGTATCTGTTTCATTTGTTTTGTTTCTGTTAGCCGTTTCATCGGATTCCCTGTCAGATTGACTCCTCGAGTTCCAGTTTGATGATCGTGTCGATCTTGTCCCGCTGGGCAGCGGGCAGCGAGATCAACAGCTCCTGTCCATCCTGCTTGACGCTCACCTGTCCCCCGGTGAGGACCGATGCGGCGACGATTTTTTTTGGGCAGGGGCGGCAGTTGAAGTTGCTCGCCCGGCCAGTCGAGAACGTGGAGATAGACGACCTTGCCTTTGGCAACGGAGGACGGACGGCCGGATTGGCCTGCTCCGCGTGATAGATCTTGATCAGTTCAGCAAAGGCTTCGTTGCACTTGTCATTCGGCTTGCCGCCGTTGGCCTTGAGCTCGGCGTCTAGCAACGCGCGCAGGTAGAGCTGACGCCAACGCCAGGCTTTCTTCGCCTGGGGCGTGAGCAATCCGTCAACCCGCCGCATCGTGGCATACGCCTCTTCCGCGCCCGGATCTTCCTGCGGCTTCGCGCCTTTCGACGGGAACCAGTCCATCTCGAGCTTCACACCTTCCAACTCGCCCGGCCACCAGCGCCAATGATGGTTCTGTTCGAGCGTTTTGACAACGCCGGCAATATCATCAGCCACGTCAGGCGAATACTCGAAGGCGATGTATTCGCGAACGGTCTCTGCCGCCGGCTTGTCGTTCCAGTAGAACTGACTGTAAACCACCTTGGTCAGATCCTCGAAAATCCCCTCGGAATAGGGGAACCCACCGCCTGAAATGCCCTTTGCCGCATTCCATTGGCCCTGCGAATGGGCGGTCAGCGGCGTGGCCCCGAACCCGCCCCACGGAAATGTATTGTGCATGCTGATCTCGGGGAAGCCGAAAATCGACAGGCCGAACTCTTTCGGATCGATCCCGGGGCCAACGGAAGGTTCAAAGAGAATCTCGTCTGCCAGGCCCTTGGTCCGTGCGAGCTGTTCCTTGATTCCGCGCCATTCGTTGTTGTCGATCATCCACGTGGAAAGGACGATCTTCGTACCCGGCATCTTCGTGCGGGCGAGGTCGCCCACCTCTTTGACGCACTTCATAAATCCGTTAGAACCCCACGGCAGGCACGCCCAGCAGCCGCAACTGCCCTGGTCGTAGGGCCAGATCCAGACTGACCTGGGCTTGAGATCAGCCGTACAGTCAAACCATTCCCCCAGGAGTTTCAGGATATACTTCATCCCCTCCGGCTTGCTCGGGCAAACGGCGCACGGGTAGTAGCCGCCGCGCCCGGCTCCAGGCGTAGCCCGCAGTTCCGCAGGCGAGTTGCCGTAGGCCTCGTTGCCGATGAGCGTGAGCGATACATCCATGCCGATCCGCTTCGCTGCCGCCATGACGGCATGCAGCCGTTTCCGGAACTCCACGGCTTTCGGATCATCAACCCCGTCAAAGTGATGTGCATCATACCACACAGCCAGCTCGTTGAATCCCCACAGCGCAAGGTCCTCCACATACCGTTCGATCTCATCGACGGGGGCATCGTGGTAATAATTATGGAAGTGGGTTGCGAAGTAGATGCCCCGCGCCTGCCGGGTCGGCACCGACGTGCCGCGCCACGTCCCTGGCATGAAGCCGCCCTTGTCGTAACGCGACGTCCGCAGGAACTTACCCACCCCGGCAACAAGCCCCCGCTCGTCATTGCCCGCAATGCGGACACCGCCGCCCGACCGGTCATCGATCCGGTAGCCTTCCACGCCGATGCCCTTCTCTACAGCCAGTTCCACCGTCAGCGGCGCATTGCCATCCATGACAACCTTGGCCTCGCAGCGCTGCATAAGCTGCCGCGTGAAAACCTTGCCCGTATTCTCCACCACCGGGCCGATGCGCGACGGCAGCACCAACCGGACCGATTGGGTCCCCTCGGCCGATGACACCCCGCAAGCCCGCGATGCGGCCATTAGAATCGCCACAACGGATAACATATTCTTCACCCGTTTCATTGCCTGTTTCATTTGTTTTCCTTTCAAGCGCTATTTGTTTCAACCGATATCTAACATTTATCTTAGATTCCATGACTTCACTTTATCTAATGCCCACCTTGACCGGTATCACCGGGTCCTGAACCGGCAGGATGCCACGATCTCAGCCCAGCGCCAGTCGCGCTTCACCCACTCTGGCAGAGAGCCATCCAACTTTGCAAGTTTCTCCCTGATCTTTTCCTTGCGCTGCGGATCCTTGTTGGCGTCGTCCAGCAGATCCAGCAGTTCCCTTCCGGCCGCGGCCTCGGACCCGAAGTAGAACGACGCATAGTCGTCCATGACCGAATCCACGCTTTTTTTCGGAGTCCAGAACCACGACAGCAGCATCACGCTGGCGATATCGGTGTTCCAGCGTTCGCTGTAGGGCCAGCCGCCCTTCATCAACCCGGGAGAATAATCGTTCATCTCTGTTTGCAGCGACTTCCAGTATTCCTTGTTGACGAGCATGCCCGGGTGATTGCCCCACATGGATATGTCCGGAAAAACCATCAACGGCTGCTTGGCCTCGTTGTAAACTTTCCGGTCTTCGGCGGACATGCGGGCAAACCCGTGATGCGGCGCCAGGCCCACCTCGAAACCAGCGAACCACTCCGGCCGTTGCTTGGTCCAGTCGAGGTTGGCGACCAGGTTTTGCCAATCCTTGCCGCCGAATGTCGGGTGGTTGACATGCCAGGTGTCCACCCAGATTTCGGTCATGGGTGAGATCGTATGAATCCTGTCGGCCAGCGGCTTGGCAATGCGCCAGAAACCGCGGGTCGGCCATGGCGTGCAATCCGGACACGAGCATCCGCCCGGATCGGCCGGAAACAGGTTGAAGATGTCAATCTGCGGCAGCGCCTTGAACACCTGTTCCTGCCAGGCAATCATCTGCTCCACACTCCCAGGCTTGTTAGGACACAGGTAGTGGTTCGGGCAGCCGATGATCGGCTTGATGCGCATTTCCGTTGGCGAAGTATTGTAGGCGTCGTTCATCACCATGAGCAGGCCGGTTTTCATGCCCATGCGTTTGGCGGTCGCGTAGAGCCTTTGGTAGATAGCCAGCCACTTCTTCGCCTCGGGATCATCGAAGCTCTTGAACATTCCCATCTCGAACCAGAGCCCGATGCCGTTGCACCCCCACAGTGCGAACTCCTCAACATAGCGGTCCACCTGGTCCGGCTTGCCGAAGTAGTCCTTGCGCGCCCACAGGTACATGCCGCGGTTGGGCATCTGCGGCGTCTCCGCGATATGAAGGAAAGGTACTTCAACCCTTCCATTCTGATAGCGCATTTCGCGCATCAAACGCCCGACCCCGGCCACAACCCCGCTGTCGCTCTGACCCGCGATATGGATTTCCTTATTGATGAAGACGTTCTCCAACTTGCATTGGAGGGCGTGCCGCAGGTCAATTCCGTCCCTGTCCGGGTTATCGCAGGTCCGCACATCGAGGTTGCGGAGGACCACATGGACGGCGGAAAATGCGCCAAACACGGAGTTGGGCGACGGACTGGCCGAGATGACCGCGGCACCCGGGGTCGCCAGGCTTTTGATGATGGTGCCGTTCTGCTGAAGCGGAAAGGACCCGACCGTTCCCCAGACCGTGGCTGGCTCGCTTTCGCCCATGATCTCAATGGTGATCCAGCTCGGGAGGGGTTTGGAAACCGGCGGGATGGTGATCTGGCCTCGATAGACGCCGTCCGGCAAATACATTTTCC
The DNA here is from genome assembly GCA_044351705.1 of Luteolibacter sp. GTDB lineage: Bacteria > Verrucomicrobiota > Verrucomicrobiia > Verrucomicrobiales > Akkermansiaceae > Luteolibacter. Next base: position 7,406 of record JBILFE010000145.1, read on the forward strand.
CGCCGCCGGCCGCGATCACTGCCTTCAGGCATGCC
>JBILFE010000147.1:0-7362 GCA_044351705.1 Luteolibacter sp.
AAACTCACAAAATCCGGCCACAGACAAATAATAGAAAAAGCGGTTGCGTGGACGGCAGCGGGCACATGAGGTAAAGGATTCTGAATCAGTGGCCTCAGTGTCCACGATTTTTTTCAGTGGTATTTTTGGTCCGCATCAGCCTCAGACTTCCAGTTTAGCGGGAGGACAGGCGTTCCGCCCAAACCTGTTCAATAAAGAAAATCGAACCGCAGATGGACGCGGATGAACACAGATAAATCAGAAAACCTCTCTTCATCTGCGTCTATCTGCGTTCATCTGCGGTTGAATCCTCCTTCTCTTCATGCATCAGCGTCACGGCCGCTTCACGGGGCGGCGACAATGAGGATGCCGGGGCCGTGCAAAAAGCCGGCGCCGGTAGCGGCGCTGTAGGCTCCGGCAGGCTGGGGCTTGCCATCGACCACAAGTTTGCGGACGTTCGCCTGGCCCTTGAAGTTGAGATCCAGGGTCGCGCCGGTGGCGATGCCAAGCTCGCAGTGAGGGCTGAGACTGCGCGCATTGGCCAGGCCGAGGCTCCCCTGGGTCACCGTCGTGGGGCCGGCATAGGTGTTGTTGCCAGTTAGAACGAGTGCATGGGGGCCGGTTTTGAGCAGTCCGCCGCTGCCGGTGACGTTGCCTGCGAGTGTCAGATCGCCGCCGGAGGTATGGAATTGAGTCAGTGCCGCGGGATCATTGGCAACTGTCCCACGAAAGCCCGAAAATGTTGGGCCGGCTCCGTTGACGGTGGCATCGGTGATGCCGGCGAGCTCGATGTTGTTGGGGAGCGTCAGGGGCGTCTGGTTGCGGAGGCACATGGCATGCTTGGGATCGGGGGACTTGCCGCCGAGGGTGACCGGGCCGGAGCCAAGCGCGCGCGGGCCATCGAGCAACAGGTTGCCGGAGAAAAACCGGGTTCCGCCGGTGTAAGAATTATTGGCATGGAGATGGAGCGCGCTGCCGGTGGGCCGGTCTGGATTTGTGGTGGGCATGGCGTCCCGCGCGTCGAACACCTTGACCAGAGTGCCGGGTCCGGAAATCACTCCCGAGAGGGAGATCTGCGCCGCGCTGTGCCAATTGAACACAAGCGCCGTTTCCAATATCACCGGATTGGGTATGGCGGTCACACCCTGTGAAAACCAGGCGATGCCCATGCGCGTGCCGACCTTGCCCGCGATAGTGAGTTGACCCTTTCCGAACGGGTGGGTGCCGCTGATGCCGAAGAGGAAATCATCGTGCCCCTGATGATCTTCGCGGTTTTGCATGCACCACTCATCCTGGGCGATTCGCGTGTTGCCGCTATAATCACTATCGGAACTCACCCGCCCGAGAGCAAAAAACCCACTGTAGGTGATGTCTCCGGCACCGGTGATCCTGCCTGTTAGAACAGCGCGGCGGTCGTCGAGCGACCGTATGGTGTTAGATCCGACCAATGTCAGGGGACTGGAGAAGTCCTTCCAAGTGTTGTGCGGGTCCTGGAGTAGCAAGGTGGCATTCTGCAGCGTCAGTGGGGCCCCGTTGAGTCCTTGGGGGCTGGCCTGCAGCGTGCTGCCGGCCAGAGTGACGTCGGTGAGAAGATTGGGGCCAGCCTGTGGAGCCAGCTCCAGGGTATAAGCCGCGGCATGCACGAGACTGCGCTTGTCGCCGATGGGAACCTGGACAGCCACGCGGCCCTTGCCGGCCCCAGCGAAGGTGGTTTTTCCATCGGCCACCTTCAGCTCGCAAACGACGCCACCGCCGTCAAAGGTTTTACTGGCGGCAAGCTGCGCCGGGTCGTTGAACGTGATGGCGGGCACAGGCGCGGGCAGTGGCAGCAACTTGACCGCTTTGTTAGAATCGACATATCTGGCAATGTCGCGCATGGCGATGACGGTATAGCGGTTGTCCTTCAAGTACTTCATCATCTCCACGAAGCGGGCCGGGTCCACGCCCACGCCCGCATGCTCGACGTCAGGCACGCCATGAAAGGTGAAGATGGAGATCCTGCCGCGAGTCGCGCGTTGGGCCGCGTTGGTGAAGGTTTCCAGCGGCGTGTTGGCCATGATGGTGAACGACGGGGTGGCGAACGGATTTTCCAGGGTTGGCCGGTACGGCCGGTCATCCCGCCCGCCGCTCCTGCCAAACACATAGCCTTTGCCCGCAAGCACTTCGAACATGGCCGTGTTGACCGTGTAGATGGGCCAGCAAAAGGTCGTGGCCGGCGCGATCTTGTGTGTTAGAAAGAGATCCTCAATCTTCGTGATATCCGGGAGTTGGCCCTTCACGTTAGCCTTGCCACCACCGAGTTGGGAGTGGCTCCAGGTGTGATTGCCCAGCTCAAAGCCCATGTCTTCCAACCCCTTGATCTGGTCCCAACTCATATACATCCTCGGATCCAACGCGGGATTGCCAAAGCGCGTGACATAAAACGTCGCGCCGAAGCCGTGCTGTTTCAACAAGGGGCCGACAAACGTGGCATGACTCAGACAGGCGTCGTCAAATGTCAGGACCACGAGCTTTTCAGGAATCGGCTTGACCACGATGCCGAACGGGTCGGCGTCAGGCGGCGGTTGGCCGACGGCGGTGCCATGCAGCGCGAGGGCGACGACCCCTGTGATTGTCAGGATGCTTGGGTGCATGGGGTTTTGGGGTGGTCCGCACGGTTCCCTGTGCGGACTACTTCGTGATGCTGCGCAACTCCGGTTGGGTGGTCGCCGCCTCGATTGCGCGGATGGCCTCTTCCACCGAGGCCACGCGCAATTTGTTAGGTCCATCCGGGAAGCGCCGGTTTTTGACTTCGGTGTCGAATTGCACGAGCAGCCCTTTCAATTCGGGCAGCACGCCACGGGCGGCGCTGCCATATTTGACCAATTCCTGCATGATTTCGCCGGTGCGGCGTTCGCTGCCGTGGCCGCCCTGGGTCTGCGCGAAGATGATGCCTGCGGCGATGCCTTCCTTGAAATGGTATTTTGTCAGGGCCTTGAATCCGCCCATGCGGATTTCGTTAGAGAACATCTTGTCCGCCGGGCTCGGGGAGTTGACCGCCGCGACGATGTCCGGACCGAGCGCCTGCACGTCGTCCACGGTGAGGTTGTTTTGGAAATACCCCCTGAGCTTGGCGCGCGCCATGCCGTCGGCATTGCGTGAGACCACCCGGATTGCCGGATAGAGCAGGGCGGGATCGGCTTGCTTGAGCGGCGCGGCCAGCGGTCCTTCAAACAAGGCGGCGGCCAATTGACCATGCGTGAGCTGGATCGGATCGGCCCAGTTGATCGGCTGGAGCGGTTCGGCGGTCTTGGTGATGGCGGTTAGAATTCCGGGGATAGCCGGCTGTGCCGCGCCGCCGAGTTTTTTGATCGCCTGTGCCGCCTTGAAGCGCAGCGAGCGGTCGTCATGGGAGAGCAGGCGCACCAACACCGGCAAGGCGTCGGCACTCTTGATGCAGCCGAGAGCCTCGCAGGCACCCTGGCGCACATGGGCATCCTTGCCTTCGGCCAGCACGATGAGTTCGGGCACCATGGCTTGGGCTTCGGGTCGCTTGGCGAGTTCCTCGGCCGCCCAGCCCCGCACGATGGGTGACCAATCGCTGAAGGCCGCCACGAGTTGCCGCGGGGTTTGTTGGAGGCGGTCCAAATCAAAACGGCCCGACGTGATGGCCGCGGCCACCTCCGGTTTGCCCAGCCAGTTGGCCTGGGGTGCGTCCTTGCCGGTGATATGGAGTTTTTTCAGCGGCAGCGAATATGTTAGAACATAGGTGGCATTCGGACTCAGTCCGTAGTAGCCGCTCTTGCCATAGTAAGTGTCGTCGTGGGTTTTGCCGGGGCCGTATTGTTCGCCGCCGTCATAGGTGAACGAGCCATCGCAGCGCCGCACCAGGTCGAAATGCCAGGAGGCTTCCTTGAAATAGGCGGCCATGGCGGCAGGTCCGCCGGTATTGGCGCCGAGCGCGCCCCACAGATAACTGAAGCCCTGGCCGGTGTGGCCGCTTTCACGGTTGTTGTAGGAAGCGGTGACCATCTTGGCGAAGAACTGGGTTTCCGCCGGTCGCTTGCCCTGCATCGCAAACAACATGGCGGCCTGGGCGTTCTTGCCGTTGTTTTCATGATACGGCCATGGCTCATGTTCACCGTAGGGGATGGCGCCCTTGTCGACAAAGTAGCCGAAGAACTTCGATGCCCGCTCAATCGCCGGCGTGATCTCCGGATCCTTGACGCCGCACTTGGCACCCATGATGATACCGAGGTTGGCCGCCAAGCCGCCCGCGTTGACCGGGCCGTATGGCGGGATCGAGCCATGCAGTTTGCCATCGGCAGTCAGCTCGGAAAACCCATGGCCGCAGGTGCCATACAGGCCCTGTCCGCGGGCCATGAACACGGTCAATTCGGTGATGGCAGGCAGCACCTCCTTGTCGCCTGTTATAAGATAGTATTCGCTAAGGAACACAGTCCGGTAGCCGCCTTCCCAGGCATCCATTTTGCCCCGCTCCAGCTTCATCGTGGGCGGCCCCATCTTGCGCGCAAACGCTTGCAACTTGGGTAGGTAAGACGGATTGCCGGTGGCTAACAAGGCGAGCCCGTTGATCGCACCACACCAGTTTTCCGGCAACGGCTCGTTGTCCAGCACCTTGCATGCGTCGTCGAAAATCCGCTGTGACTTCGGACAACTATAGGGTGCGGTCGCACTGTAGGTCCCCATCACCCGCAGCTTGAGCTGCACTTCCTCAGTCGTGCCCGCGCGCCAGCGGGTCAACTTCAGGATGCCGTTGTTCGCTTCCGTTTCAGCCTGCTGGATGGCCACGGCCATGCTCTTGCGGGCGTCGTCGGTGAACAACTTGCCGCCCGCGCCGAGAATCACGTCGTCCACCTGCATCACGCCGTCGGCCGGCGACTTCGCCCCGACGTGGGTGACCAGGATCTGGCGGCTGGGAGCCGTGGTGCGGCCTTGCAAGCCGTCGAAGTGGGTCGCCGGTTTGAGAAAGATCCAGCCGCGCAGCCCGGTGGCGCCGAGGTTGTAGGTCCCCTTGCGATCGACCCCGGTGGTTTCACCTTTGGTTAGATCGGGCGGTGTTGACGGTGGTGGCGCAGCGATGGCGCTGATGTTCAGCAGGGTGATGCCGAGGCAGATGCGGGTGAGGCAGCGCCGTGCGATGGGTGGATGCGGTGCGGGGTTCATGGGGGGATTTTTTTGTCAGGTAGGATTGCAGGGAGCACAATATCAAGGCGTCCCGGGTGGGACGATGCGAGGCGGCAGTATGAAGACGGCGGTAACGGGGTGTTCTTTCATCCATATTCACGTGAGGGCAGACAGCGCGTCCTGCCTGTCAGCCGATGTAAGCGACAGGCTGGAAGCCCGTCTTCCATGACATGCAGGATGCCCAATATTGGCAGTTTAGCGCTTCTTGATAGGAAAACAGGCGTCCCGCCTGTTAGGGAAGACAGCGCGTCCCGCCTGTCTGCCAACGAACCGACAGGCGGGACGCCCGTCGGCCCTGACAGGCGGGACGCCTGTCCTCCAACGAACCGTATTGGTCGCCCCCGCCTGCGTTGCGACCAACGCCGCTACGGGCCCAGCGGCACCTCGCAGAAGGTCAGCGCGGCGATGCCGTTTTTGCCATAGACCAAATCGCCCTGGACCCATTTGGCTTTTCCTACCAGATAGGTAAGGGTTTTGGCGGTGGAGGTCTCGGTGAGTTGAAGTTTGATGACCTTGCCCGCAGCACTGCCGGAAGCGACTTTGCCCGCCACGCCATCGAGGAAGAACAGGGATGTCGAGCCATTGTTCCAAGCCATGTCCTGGCCAAACTCCAGGGCAATCTCATTGCGGGCGGCGCTGGTGAAGCTGGCTTTGATGAGGTCCGGCGCGGTGATTGCCGCGCGTGGGACGAGCCCGTAATGGTCCTGTTCGACCAGCGGGGCCATCAACGCGGCGAATTGTTCATAGCCGGCCAGCTTGTAATGGCAGCTTGACCCGGGCACGATGCCCAGGGTGCTCATGATGCGCATGTTGGAATAAAGCCGCGGCAAGGTGCGTTGCACCTCGCGCAGCATGTCGTTGGCCGAGGGATCGGTGCAGGCGTTGGGCCAGATCTGATAGATATAATAACTCCGCAGATTGGGAAAATCGGTTTTCCAGGCGGCGGAAAGGTCGACGAACATCTGCTGATAGAACTTGTAGTTGTAGTCGGCGCTGGGACACAGAGTCCCCTGGTCGGCTTCGCCCTGGTGCCACAGCACGCCGCGGATGCCATGGGTGAGTTTGGCCGCCACTACGCGCCGCAGCAGGTTGCGATAGATCGAGTGGTCCTTGTTGGAGGTGTTAAGAGGGTCCGCGGGATCGGGCAGGTGCTGGCAGATTTGGGTGCCGCCAACGGCACCGTTGAGAATACAGATCGGGATCTTGTGTTCTGCGACAAGCTTTTTGGCCAGGGCCATGCCCCAAATTCCGATGAAGCGCACCCCGCCGCGTTTGTTGACAATGAGGTTGGTGAGCACGGCGTTGCCCCAGCCGCCATTGGCGGGGAGGTCGCCGGCCTCGCCACCGCTGCCATAACTGCGGATCCAGTCGCTGGTGGCATCGATGAGATCCGGGCGGTCTTTTTCATTGGCGTAATTGTAGGCGACCGCATTGGATTGGCCCTGGATGATGAAGGCATCGCCGCAGATCAAATGGGTCACGGTGCGCAGGACGGTTTCGGTGTTGCCGCGCTTGGATCCGAACTCCACTTTGTACTTGATGAGGCCCGCCTTGAGCTTGGCTGATAAGGCATAACTCATGTCGGTGCCGGGTTTCTGACTTTCGGTTTTGATGAGTTTGTCATCCGCATAGACTTTGAGAAACACCGAATCCGCCGCCTCGGCCAACGTGCCGTTGTAATACAAGGTGCCCTCGTTGTTGTCGTCGCGGGCATAAAACTGGTTGTCCTCGGGTTGCTCGTCCTTGGCTGGCGTGCGGGCGATCCATGGGTCGCTTTTGGGTTCGGTGACCGTGAGCGTGGCGCTGTGGGTGGTGGGTGTACCGCCGTTGGAGACGGTCACGGCCACCGTCATTTGGCCGCTGTTTTGGGCGCGTTGGAGGATGAGTTTGTCCGGCGCGACCTGCTTGATCACCGCGATGCCAGACACTTTCCAATCCATCGTCAAATCCCCGGCACCTTTGGCCCGCATCGCGCTGAGGTTGGCAACCACCGGCACGATCTCGATGGCCGTGCGCGCGTCCCAGGCGGTGGGTGCCGTGAGGGTGAACTGCGGTTCCTCGATGTCTTCCTTGATGGCAATGGCGATGGACTTTGTTTTCACTCCGTCCGGATAGACCGCCGTGCACCGCAGGGTCGCGGACTGGTCGCCCACCACGCGGCCCGCGTCGAAGGTGCAGGCGGCCCGGTCAGTGGCC
>JBILFE010000148.1:0-7355 GCA_044351705.1 Luteolibacter sp.
TTATCAGTTATCAGTTATCAGTTATCAGTTATCAGTTATCAGTTATCAGTTATCAGTTATCAGTTATCAGTTATCAGTTATCAGTTATCAGTTATCAGGGAAGACGGTGGACGTGGGGAGTATCATGTTTCAAGGATGAAGGAAGAACATGGATCTGACAACCGATAACTGATAACTGATAACCTATACCCCGGCCGTCAGGCCCGCAGCCCCTGCTGTTTGAGGATGTCGAGGGCGGCGAGGACGACGCTTTCGATGGTGTGATTGGAGTTGTCGAGGATGGCGGCGCCATGGGCGATGACCAGCGGCGCGGTGGTGCGTTTGCTATCGGCGGCGTCGCGTTTGGCCACGGAGTCGACTTCGCCCATGTCGCTGCGGCGAGCGGCGCGGATGTGTTCGGCGGCATCGACGTAGATTTTATAGGGGGTGTCGGCGAACACGACGGAACCGATATCACGGCCTTCCATGACGACGTTGGTGCGCTTGAGGTAGTCGCGTTGGAGGGCGACGAGTTTGGAGCGGACCTGCGGGATGGCGGCAATGGCGGATACATTGGCATTGACCGCTTCGCTGCGCAGGGCGTCACCGGCATCGATGCCATTGATGGTGATGGTCGAGCTGAATCCATCATCGCCGCATTGGATGTCGAGTTCATCGAGCATGGCGACGACGGCGGGAGGGTCGTGGGGATCGATGTGTTGTTGGAGCGCTTGCCAAGTGACGGCGCGGTACATGGCGCCGGAGTTGACCATGACCAAGCCGAGGCGTTTGGCGAGTTCGCGGGCGATGGTGCTTTTGCCGGAAGCCGCGGGGCCGTCAATGGCGATGGCGAAGTGATGGGTGGGGCAGGGCGGTGCGGTCACAGGTGGGAGAGGGTGGGCAGGGTGAAATCGTCCGGCGCGGAGCGATGGTTGAGAATGGCATCCAAATGCCGGGCAAACCCGGGGTAGGAGGTGTTGACGCAATCGGTGTTGTGAATCACGGTTTCCCCTGTGGCGAAAAGCCCGGCGATGGCGAAGGCCATGGCAATGCGGTGGTCGCCGAAGCTGTCGATTTGCGCGCCGTGAAGCGGATGGCCGCCTTGGATTTCCATGCCGTCGTCGAACTCGGTGACATCCGCGCCCATGGCTTTGAGGTTGTTGACGACGGTGGTGATGCGGTCGGTTTCCTTGACGCGCAGTTCGCGGGCGTTGCGGATGATGGTGCGGCCACTGGCGAGGGCTGCGGCCACGGCGATAACCGGGATTTCATCGATGAGATTGGGCACTTCTTCGGGCAGGATGGTGGTGCCGGTTAGAGCGGCGCCGTGGATTTCGATGTTGCCGATCGGCTCGCCCGTGGAATGGTGAACGGTATCGATCATGTGTGCGCCCATGCGGCCGAGGACCTTGAGGATGGCGGTGCGGGTGGGATTCAAGCCGACGTCTTTGATGAGCAAGCGGGAACCGGGAAGGGCGGCGGCGGCAACCAACCAGAAAGCGGCACTCGAGATATCGCCGGGAATTTGAAACTCGCAGGCATGGGGCGTCTGGCCGCTGGCAATGCAAATGGCATGCCCCTCCCGCTGGGTGCTGCACCCGAATGAGGCGAGCATGCGTTCGGTGTGGTCACGCGTCTCAGCGGGTTGGATGACGGTGGTGGTGCCATTGGCAAAAAGACCGGCGAGCAGGACCGCACTCTTGACTTGGGCGCTGGCCACCGGCATTTGATAGATGATCGGCTTGAGGGTGGCTCCGTGAATGAACAGGGGCGCGCAGCCGGGTTTGGCACCACCGGTTTCAATAATGGCACCCATTTGGCCAAGCGGGGCGGTGATGCGACCCATCGGACGCATGCTCAGCGAGGCGTCGCCGAAAAGTTCGGAGTCAAACGCCTGCCCGGCTAACAAGCCGGCGAGCAGCCGCATGCCGGTGCCTGAGTTGCCGCAATCAATCGGCGCGCATGGGGCGCTGAGGTGCATCGCCTGGCCGTAGATGACGAGTTGGGTGGGGCCGTAGCCGACGAGTTCTTCAATGACCTCATAGCGGGCACCGAGTGCCTGCATGGCATTGAGGGTGTTGAGGCAGTCTTCGCTGGGAAGGAAGTTGCGGATGGTGCAGATGCCGTTGGCAAGGGCACTGAGAATCGCCGCTCGGTGCGAGATGCTTTTGTCTCCTGGCACGCTGAATTCGGCGTGGAGAGTGGTGATGGCCGTGACGCGGAATTCTGACATGGGCTGCTATTTTGATATGTTAGATCGGATGGACGAGTGAGTCGCGGCGTTGTTTGGCGGTGCTGAGCCAGGCGTGGACCTGGGTTTGATCGCCGGCTTCGAGACTGGCCAACATTTCGGCAAGGTCGGTGATGGATTCCCGCAAGGGCGCGATAAGGGCGTGGCGGTTTTCGATGAGGATTTCAGCCCACATCTCCGGATTGCCGGAGGCCACGCGGGTGGTATCGCGCAGCCCGCCGCCGCCGAAGCGGCCGCTGGCGGGATCTTTGAGGCAAATGCGGGCACCACTGGCGGCAAGCACGTGGGGCAGATGACTGATGCGCGCGACCAAGGCATCGTGAGCCGCTGCCGTCAACCAGGTGGTTTGGCAGCCGATGCTTTGCCAGAGGTTTTCCAAGGCGTCTGCCAGCGCGGCGGGAGCCTCGTCGTCATTGGTGAGGAGGCAGGCGGCACCGGCGAACAAGCGGGCGTCGGCGGCGGCGATTCCGACGCGTTCGGAGCCTGCCATGGGATGGCTGCCTATAAAGGGAATCGACCGTTGCGCCAGCAGCGGGGTGAGCGTCTGGTGGGGCACGCGCTTGACGCTGCCGACGTCAGTGACCAGGCAGTTAGGCGGCAGACCGGCTGCCAAAGCGGCGGTGATGAGATCGGGCATGCTGCCGACCGGGACGCAGAGAATGACGAGGTCCACGCCGGCGAGTGCCTCACCGAGATGGTGGGTGGCATGGGGGATGCCACGGTGTCTGGCTTCGTCAAGGGTGGCAAGACGGCGCGCCCACAGCCGCACCTGCGGCGGATTTTCAAGCGCGCCGAGCGCGAGTGACAACGAGCCGCCTAACAGACCACCGCCAAGGATCGCAATTTGTTGAAACATGTCTGACATCCGAAATAAACAACCGAGCCCAGCATGGCGGACCCGGTCGGTCTTGATGAGATAGATTAGCCGGGATGCGACAGGAGGTCAGGGGACTCGGAAGTATTTTTTTTCAGATTCAGCGTAGGTGGGGTCACTGACGAGGGTGCCTCTGGGCAATGGTTTGCCGGAGTTATCGCGGACGTCGATGATTTTATTATTGTATGGGCTCAGGACGAAGCCATCTTTGCCGGGTGCTTTCTTGGCGAACTCGTAGTCCACGCGTTTGGGGGCTTCGGGCTTTTTCACATTGACGGGTGCGTTACCTCCATTCTCCTTGTCGGGGTCAGCTTGGGTAGGTTCGGTGAGTTTCTTGGTTTCCTCCGCCGCTTTTTTCTGCGCCTCCTGTTCATTGATTTTGGCTTGCTCGCTTGCCGTAACTGGCGGGGCCTCGGCTTTGCGGCTGTGCTTGGGCTTGGCGGGCGGATTTTCGGGATAGGGATAACAGGCAACAAGCAACACGCTAACGAGTGCAACAAGGCCGGGAAGGATGCGGTGAGTCATGACGAATAAGTAGGTGTGGAGTTGTAAGAGGTGCTGAAGAATCGCGCCAGGCGTTGGTCGAAAAACCAGCGGCAATGTAGTCTCAGCCGCCCTAGCGTCAAGGATGGATTATGATTTTTTGGGGATAGGGGGGGCGCATGGCCTAGGGGACGCGGAAGGATTTGTTTTCGGTGGCAGGGACGCTGGTGTCCGGGACGAGCGTGCCGCTGGGGATGCCGCGCACCAGAATGAGTTTGTTGCTGAAAGGACTCAAGACGTAGCCGTCCTTGCCGGGCGCTTTTTGGGCGACAGGAAAATCCCGCACGGGTGCCGGGGGCGGGGATTTTTTCACGGGTGCTGGCACACGGGGCGGCGCTTGGGGGCCGGGTTGTGCAGTCATGGACGCAGCGGGTGCCGGCGCGGGTGCCGGCGCGGCAAGACTGGGTTGTGGGTTTGGGGTGGGGGCAGGTGGAGTGAAGTTGCTGCGGGGGGGCTGTCTGTGCGCTCGCGGTTGCGGTTCAGGATAGGGATAGCAAGAAACCAACAACACGCTGGCCAGCGTAACCAGGCTAAGGAAAATGCGCGGAATCATGGTGGAATGGGGTCGGAAAACGGTCGTCAGGTTAATCGCAACGGAGCATTCGTCGAGTGTGGATTGTGATTTTCGTGGCGCGCGGCCATGGGTGATGCCGCTTGCGCCTGCAAACCGCGGGTGGAGCGCTTTGATAAGTTAGACGCACCCGGACTTGTCCGCCAGCGCCACCTCTGATACGCAGTGCCCCCGACCATGCCAGATGCAACCATTCACACCAGCGGGCCAGTTCTTGAGCGACTCGGACCGATTCTTTATCGGGCCGCACTTCCTAACGGCAAGGTCATCATGGCACATTTGTCGAAGCGTCTTGCGGACGCCGGTTCCGTGTTTGAGCCGGGCCAACGGGTGGTCATGGAACTCACCGCCTACGATTTCGAGCAGGCGCGCATTCTATTTGCCGATGCAGAAACGGCTGAAAATCGCGCCCAGCAGGTCCTCGGTATCGAGTTTGCCGGGGATTTCGCCGAGGGCGTCGAGGGCCTCGCGCAGGTCGATGGCGGCGAGTTCCGGGATGTCCGCCTGGTTTGTTAGGAGGTCGATGGCGGCGAGCAAGGCACTGCGGGCGTTCAGCAGGCTCGCCTGATGGCGGGTGTTGATGGCGATGGCCTGCTCGCCCCAGTCGGTTTCCCCGAAGTGGAGCGCGTCGCGAATGGCCGCAGCGAGGTCATCAAAGCCGCTGCCGCTGATGCAGGACAGGCGCATGGCCGTGGTGCCGGCCCATGTTGGGTGCTCGCCGAGATCGGATTTATTGAGGATAAGCAGCCGTGTGGTGGCGGTGGCGGGCAGCGCATGGGCCGCCGGACGCGGCCGGCTGGCGTCGGCCACCTCAAGGAGCAGGTCGGCGGACTCGATCTGGCGCACGGTGCGTTGGATGCCAGCGGCTTCGATGCTATCGCCGGCGGGGCGCACGCCGGCGGTATCAATGAGGCGCAACGGGATGCCATGGACGCTCACGATTTCCTCAAGCGTATCGCGGGTGGTGCCGGGAAACTCGCTGACGATGGCCCGGTCAAACCCGAGCAGGCGGTTCAGCAGGCTGGATTTCCCCACGTTGGGCTCGCCGCAGATGACGGTGCGGGCACCCTCGCGCAGCACCCGGCCCTGGTCGGCGGTGGCGAGCAAGGCCTCAATAGTGGTGAGTACTTCCCTGATGCCGGCGCAAAGAACCTCGCCGGTCTGCGGCTGGATGTCTTCTTCGGGAAAATCGATATAGGCTTCGAGGTGGGCGAGGGTGGCGAGCACTTGATCGCGGGCCTCGCTGGTGCGGCGACCCAGACCGCCGTCGAGCTGGCTGCGCGCGGCACGCAGGGCCAGCCGGGTTTGCGCGGCAATCAGATCCATCACGCCCTCCGCCTGGGTCAAATCGAGCTTGCCATTGAGAAAGGCACGCTGGGTGAACTCCCCGGGGCCGGCGGGATGCGCGCCGCATGCCAGCACGCGTGCCAGCACTTCGCGGGTCACCAACAGCCCGCCGTGACCGGTGAATTCGACACAGTCGTCACCGGTAAAGCTGTTAGGCGAGCGGAACACGGTCATCAGGCCATCGTCTAACACGTTGCCGGAAGCATCCAGAATGCGGCAACGGTGTGCCATCCGGGGAGCCATCAAGGAGGCCCGGCCAGCAGTGGCGCGGTCGGCCACGGCGAGTGCCGCCGGCCCGGAAATGCGCACCAGCGCAACCGCGCCCACACCAGGAGGAGTGGCGACTGCGGCGATGGTGGGATCGCTGGCGTGGAGGGGCATGACGGATTTTGAACCGGGCAGCTAGGCGGAGGCTCCTGTTAGGACCGAGTCCAACACGGCCAGCACGCGGGCGTTTTGGGCGGGGGTGCCGATGGAAATGCGGATCCACGCCGGGAGTTTGTAGCTGCGCATGGCGCGCACGATCACTCCTTGCCGGAGCATTTCCCGAAACACGCGGTCGCCATCACCCACTTCCAGCAACAAAAAATTGGCCACGCTCGGCACGAAGTGGATGCCGCGGGCCTGCAGCGCGGCTTGATAGAAGGCCAGCCCCTCGCGATTCACCGCGCGGGTGCGCTCGATGTGGGCGCTATCTGCCAGGGCGGCAAGGGCGCCGGCCTGACCGATCGCGTTGACATTGAACGGTTGGCGGGCCTTTTGCAGCAACGCGGCCACTGCCTTGGATGCCAGACCGTAGCCGACACGCAAGGCCGCCAAGCCGTGGATCTTCGAGCACGTCCGCAGCACGCAGATGTTTCTGCCTTCACGGACGTATTTCAAGGTGTCGAGGGGCACCTCGAGAAATTCAAAATAGGCTTCGTCAAACACCACCACCACGTGCTCCGGCACGCGTGCCATGAAGCGGTCGATCTCCTCCTGGCCGACCATGGTTCCGGTTGGATTGTTAGGATTGGCGATGAACAGCAAGCGGGTCCGCGGGGTGATGGCTTCAGCCATGGCCTGCAGGTCGTGGACGAACCCCGGGTCGGGCACTTCCACATAGACCGCTCCGAAGAGCGTGGCCATCAGCTTGTAAACCACGAAGGCGTGCTCGGCAGCGATCAATTCCGCCTCGCGATTGAGAAAGGTGTGGCACAGCAGTTCAATGATTTCGTTGGAGCCGTTGCCCAGGACCACCTCATCGAGGTCCAGCTCGAGGGATTGGGCAATGGCAAGGCGCAGCCGGTAACCGGTGCCATCCGGATAGATGTGCGCCTCGTCCAGCGCCGCCTGCATCGCGGTCTTGGCCATGGGGGAGGGGCCGAGCGGGTTTTCGTTGGATGCCACTTTTACGATGCACGCGGGGTCCAAGCCCAGTTCACGCGCGGTTTCATCAATCGGCTTTCCCGGCTCGTAAGCCACAAGATCGCACACATAGCGGTTGGCATATTCGTCAATTGTCATGTCCGCCACGACCCTACCGGCCGCCACCTGGCTGTCAATACCGGGGAATCTGCCAATTTTTCCAACTATTACTCGACCCAACCCGTGAATTCACTACAATCGGGCACACCGCACAATGAGTCTCCTGTTTTTCAAACGTTTGTTGGCAAACCCGCTTCGGGTCGGCTACATCGTGCCGAGCTCGCCGTTTCTGACGCGGAAAACCGCCGGGCGCATTGACTTTTCCAAGCCGCGGGTGGTGGTTGAGCTCGGCCCGGGCGAGGGCTGCCACACGCGCCAAATCG
>JBILFE010000004.1:0-19940 GCA_044351705.1 Luteolibacter sp.
TGCCATCGAGCCGACCCATGATCCAGGGCCGCCGAAGGTGTAGTCCCGGGTGGCGCGAACCATCACCGCGGCAGGTGCCAACGATCCGGTCAGGTAGACGGCCGGAGCGTTGGAGCCGACGTCATCAAAGGTCGCGCTGCTGTCGTTAGAGAAGGCGCGGGCGGACGCGCCGTCGGACCAGTCGGCGGTGACGGCCACATCCCATGCATTGGTGGTGCCGTTGCCCTGCCAGAACAGGGAGCCGGGGAGGCTGGCCAGCTCCCGCAACCCGGCCAAGCGCCATATCACCTGGTCCATCGCGGGTGAAATGGCATCGCCGCTCAAGACATCGCCGTCTTCCGATATCACCGGGCGGCTGTAAGTGAAGCGCCAGCCTGTTAGATCGACATTGGCAGCATTGCACAGGGTGGCAAGGCTGCGCATTCCGCTGGCGGCGGTCCAGACAAAGACGTCGGTGTCCGTGGCGGAGGCGCTGGTGCCGACGATAATGGTGCCGTCACCACTGACGCCGGTGGCTTCGGAACAAAAGGCACCACCCGGCAAATCCCCCAAGCCGACCATGCCGGTGGCGGCGCTCCAACAAAAAGCCTCGGGACCGTTGGTCGAGTGGCTGCGGCCGACGACCACGGTGCCGGCGGCCGAAACCGCGGAGGGTTCCGAAAAATACTTGCCGCCCGGCAGATCGCCGAGGCCGGTCATAGCGCCCGATCCCACAATGCGGAAAGCTTCCATGCCGTTGGCCGAGGTGCCCCAGCCGATAATGGTCGTGCCATCCGCGGAAATCCGCTTGGCCTCGGATTCCGTGGCTCCGCCCGTCAAGTCGCCGAGAGCCACGGCCGCCGCCGTGCCCGCTGCCGCGACCGACCATTTGGTGGCCAGCGGGGCGATGCTCAGGGCTGCGGGATTGCTGCCGACAAGGGTCTTGCCGTCCTTGGCCACGTCGCTAACGGCTGCCGATCTGTTAGATGAAAGTGCTTTCAGGGTGCCGCCCATCCAACAGGCGGCCTGCGGGTAATCGGCGAAACGTTGGCCCGCGACCACGGTGCCATCAGTCGAGGTGCCTGCAGCGCGTGAGGCCACTGGCAGCGAGGTCTCCAGAAACTGGACCCCACCCTCGCGCGTCCAGCGAAAGCTCTCGCCCTGCCATTTTGAGATTGACCAAGTGGTGCCGACGATGGTCGAGCCATCGGCAGAAATGGCGCCCGGTTGGCCCATGCCGATGGCGTCACCGGCGGCCGGCAGGCTTTCGAAGGACACCTCGGCCCGGCCTGCGGCAACACAGGCGAATCCGGCGAGGACGGCAATGCAGGTGCGCGGGATGGCATGGGCGGCGGGTTTCATACGGGTGGCCAGTTGTACATTTTGTTCTGTCCGAAATCCGGCTGGGTGCAACCGATGCACGGCCCGAGGCTGTGGAGGCAACTCGAGGCACCGTTGTTGAAGCCGCGGGCCACGCAGTCACCGCGGGTGGTCGGCCCGTGGCACCCTAACATCCACAGGCAGCCGACGTCGCCGAATTTGGTGGCATAGGGCATGTTGCGGTAGGGGCACTGGTCGTGGATGCGTGGCGCGAAGAATTTTGTAGGCCGCAGCATGGCGTCGAGCGGCGGGACGCCGTACATGATCACATGCACCAGGGTGCCGATCATCCAGTCCGGGTGCGGCGGGCAGCCAGGGATGCGGATGAAGGGCTTGGTGACGCCATTTTGTTGGAGAAAACTGATTGCATCCATGGCTCCGGTCGGGTTGCCGGGAGCCGCAGGGATCCCGCCGAAGGCCGCGCATGCGCCGACCGCCACCACTGCCGTGGCTCCGGCGGCCGCCCGCAACAAGTGGTCCTTGAAGGGTTCGCCACCGAAGGTGCAGGCGGTCGGAATCAAGGTCGGCACGGCACCTTCCACCACCAGGATGTAGTCGCCTTGGGCGATCGTGCCATTGACCACATCCTGCGCTAGCTGGCCCGTGGCGGTGGAGATGGTTTGGTGGAATTTCAGCGAGATGTGCTTTGTTAGAAGCGACAGCGGCAGCAAAGGGTAGCTATTGAGCAGGGAAACCGAGCATCCGGAACAGTTCGATCCCTCGAGCCACAATACCGGCGTGCGACCGGTGGCCAAGCCATCGACGGCCGAGGCGATGCCGGGGACCAGAGTTGGCCCGAGGCCCCACAGCGCTGCAAGGCGCGCCCCGATTTGCAGGAACTCGCGCCGTGGCATGCCGTCGTCGGCTGCGGCAGGTGTGTTAGGGAGTACGGACATAGCAAATCTCCGGTTCAATGGACGGCGCAGGAAAGACACGGGTCGAAGGAACGCACCACTCGCACAGCTTCGATGGGCGATGCCGCGTCGGCGATGGGAATGCCCACCAAAGCTTGTTCCATCGCGCCGGCCTGGCCAAGGTCGTCGCGCGGCGAGGCGTTCCAGGTGGTCGGCACCACGCATTGATAGCGGGAAACCACGCCGTTGGTCAGTTGCAGCCAGTGGCCGAGGGCACCGCGGGCCGCCTCTGTTAGGCCGGCGCCGACACCGGCTTGCGGAATGGTGAAGGTGGTGCAGGCGGCGGCTCCCGGCACCAAAGCATCGACCCATTCCACGCAGCGGTCGGTGATCACCTTGCATTCCAAGGCCCGCGCGGCATGGCGACCGAGGACCGAGTTCAAGTCGGCGGCGCTGCGACCCGTCTGGGACAACACGTATGGCACGAGGGTGTTGATGGCGGCATTGGAACCGCGGGTGAAAGCCACCAGCACCCGGGCCAACGGCCCGACTTCCATGACCTGATTGTTGTAGCGGGGGGCTTTCAACCACGAATAGGCACCTGCCTTGGCGGCATCGGGTGTGGTTTCCTCTAACAGCGGATGCAGCCCGGAGGCCGACGAATACCACGAGTAGCCGACGTATTCCCTGACCAGATCCGGGTCGAGGTTGGCCAGCGTCCCGTTTGTTAGAACGCCTGCCGGCAGCAGTTTCACCGTGCCGTCGGCGCTTTCGTTGAAGACGCCGTAGGAGAGGTAATTGCCGGGTCCGCGGCCGTAGGTGAAGTAATTCGGGAAGGCCTTGGCCACCGCGATGACGTCTGGAACGTAGGCGGTATCGACGAAGTTCTTGATCTTGCGGATGAGGACGATGGCATCCTGGATCTGCCTGGCAGTCAGTCTGGGGGTGGCGCCGCCCGGCACCAGCGATGCCACGTGGGGGAGTTTGCCGCCGAACATGGCGCAGAATTTGGAGGCCTCCGCCCGGATTTCCAGCGCGGTTAGATAATTGCGGATGGCCCCGAGGTTGATATCGAGGTCGGCGAGGTAATCGCCGTCGAATCTGGGCAGGAACGGCGCGGCCGGATAATAGCTGCTCGAGTTGAGCTCGGACTGCACCCAACCCTTGAGGTAGTTCAAGGCGGCATCGCGGCCCTGGTATTGCAGCACGGCGGTGATGTCAATGAAGTCGATGGCTGATAGAGTGTAGAAATGGACAATGGCCGACTGGATGAAATTGGCGGCTTGGGTGAGGTTGCGGATCAGCAGGCCCTGGGTGGGCGGGGTCACGCCGTAGGCCGCGTCCTGCGCCAGAACCGAAGCGATGGCATGCTCGACGGGGCACACGCCGCAGATGCGTTGCGTGACCTGTTGGGCATCCAGCGGATGGCGGCCCTTGAGGATGGCTTCAAAGCCGCGGAACGATTCACCCACGGCATAGGCCGCCGTAACAATTCCGTTGTTGGTGACGACCTTGACAGAAAGGTGACCCTCAATTCGGGTGATCGGGTCGATGGTGATGATTGGCGGCATGGGGGCAGGGGGGCGGATGATGCGGCAATTTCAAGGTGAGACCAAGACGCGGTAAAAGCGTTGTGGGGCACCGGCGGAACCTCCGGGGTCGGTGAAGAGCCGCAGGCTGCCGTCACCCGGGGTGGCGGCCCCGATGTTTTCCCAGGTTGCGGTGCCGAGAGATGCGGAGCGTTGCAGTTGATAGACATGTCCCGCCACGGTGGGCACGGTGAGTTGCGCATCCTCACCGGTCAGATCGAAACTCTGGACCCGCACGCTGGTGGAATCGAGGATGATGCCGTTGTTTTGGAAATTGGGTGGCAGCGCCTGGGTGCCGGTGATGATGTCGAACACGCCGTTGTTGACGAAGAGGCCGCTGCACTGGATCGCGGCACCCCGGGTGAGACGGACGGTGCCAAAGTTGGTGGCCGTCCCGTTGACGGTGAGAACTCCGGCATTGTCGGCCACCACCGTGCCGTTGTTGACCAGATTGCCATTGATCGCGCCGCGACCTGTTAGGCTTGCACCGGGATCAATCTGAACCTTGCCGGCTGTGATCGTGCCATCCCACAAGCGGAGTGAACTGCCGCTGGCAGCCTGTACGGTCGAGGCCGGACCGCTGTTGATGGTGCCGGTGAGGGTGAGTGTGCCGGCCATGATGCCGGTGTTGCCGGTGTAGCCGTGGTTGCCGCCCAATACCCAGTGGCCGGTGCCGCTCTTCACCAGACTGGTGGCGCCGCCGCTGTCCGCTAATGTTGTTAGAAAAGTATTATCCCCCGGATTGGTTCCGGTTAGGGTGAGTGTGCGCGGGCCGGAGTTTTCCCACAGGTTGACCGAAGCCGGTGCTGTAAAGCTCAAGGTGGCCGCCGGCACTTGCCCCGAGGCATCCAAGGTGCCGCCGCCGCCAGTGGTGCTCAAGCGGATCTGGCGATTGCTGCTTTGCGGCGTGCTGCCGGTGTATTGCAGGGTGCCGCCGCGGAACAAGAGCCCGATGTCATTTGCCGCCTCGCTGGCGGAATGGTTGCCCAGGCTACTATTCGCACCGTAGTTCGAGACCGAGGCGACGTTGATGCTGCTGCCCGCGAAGATGGTGACGCCCGCATAGCTGCTGGTGGTCGAGGTCAGGAAAATCCGGCCGCCGCCCGTCATGGTCAGGGAGCCGGTGCCGGAGATGGTGTTAGGGACAGTGATGGCGGTATAGCCGCTGTCGCTGCGGTTGAAAACCAGGGTGCTGTTGTTAGTCACCGGCCCGGTTCCCAGAGTGCCGCTGGCAGCGCCATTGCCCACCTGAAGCGTTCCGCCACTGATGGTGGTCGGGCCGGTGTAGGTGTTTTCACCCGTCAGGATGAAAGTGCCGGCACCAGTTTTCGTTAGAGCGATGCCCCGCAAGCCCGCCACCGTGCCGTTGCCGCCGGCGATGCTGCCGCCAAAGGTGCAATTCGAGCCGGTGCCGCCGACCGTCAGGGTGTCGTTCCCCGCGGTTGCCGCTTCCTCGTCGATCAGGCCCACGCCCGTTAGATTGTCCACCGACTGGCTGCTGCCATCTAACAGCCACGTCGCGTTGGCAGCCACGCTGATATTTTTGTTTGCCGTGAAGGTGGCTCCGCCTGACATCTTCAGCGTGCCTTGACCGATGGCGACGGCCCCGGTGAAGGTCTGGTTGGTGTTAATGATGAGGCGGCCAGCGCCGGTCTTGGTCAACGATGCGGCACCACTGACGACACTGTTGATTTGCGTGTTGCCATCGCCGCCGATAGTCAGCGGGCCGGTGGTGGTGATGTTGCCGGTGGCGAGAACCAAGGTTTGGCCGGGGGTGGCGGTGTCAATCTGCCCGCCGCCCGCCGCCACGCTGAAGCCGCGGGTGAAGGTGGCTGAGTTTCCGGTGTAGGACAGCAGTCCCTTGCCAAATGCATTACCCAAACTGACCGCGCTGGAGGCGTTGCCCAAACTGCTGGCACCGGCCGCGACCACGACGCTCGGGGCGACGACCGTGCCGCCGTAAATGGCCGTCGTGCCGGTGAAGGTGTTGTTGGAATTGAGGGTCAAGGTGCCGCCACCGAACTTGGCCAAGGACGCCGCACCACCCAGCGAACCCGATCCACCGAGGGTGTAGTTCTGGCCGGAGTTTATCGTGACCGCTCCGGGTGTTAGAGCAGCGGGCAATTGGATGGTAGGACTGGCCGCACCGGTGTCGTCGAAGGTCACGGCGGCCCCATTGGTGTAGGTGGTGGCGGTGCTGCCGCCGTTGAGCCGCCAATTGGGGGTGGTGCCGGTGTCCCAGCGATTGGTGGTGCCGTCGCCGCGCCAGAGGAGGTAGCTTGCAGCCGAAACCGAAATGGTGCCGAGGGCGGAATCGACCGAGTTGCTGGCATCGCGGGCCGCGAAGGTAAATGGATCCGCTCCCGCGTAGCCCGGTTCCGGGAAATAGGTGGCGGTGTTGCCGGACAGGGCCACGGTGCCGTGGACCGGTTGCTTGACGATGCGCAGGACGGCGGTCGTCGGATTCCGGTCTAACGTGAAGGTGACCGGGGCTCCCGCCGCCGTGATAGAGGCACTGGTCACCGTGGGCGAGGTGGGCGGGCGGCCTTCGCCACCGGTGCCAGCGTGACAATTATAACAACCGCTGCGGTAGCCACGCCAGAAGGTGCCGGTTTCCGTGGAGGTCTTGGTTTTCAGGTTCCGGGTGGCCTGCATTTCCGAGAGCACCGTGCCCTTGTGGTCCGCTCCATGGCAGGCGTGGCAGGCATTGGTGTTTTCGTAGTTATCGTGGGAATCTACCCATGTGGATCCCATCGGATGCAGGCTGTGGGGGCCGGAAGCCCAGAGGGATCGCGAGGGTGAAACCGCGTGGCACTTGACGCATTCGGAAAGCACCCCCTCATGTCCTTGGATAGCGGTGGATTGCACATTGTCGTTAGGTCCGGCGGGATACTCGGCATGGGGCGAGCCATGACAGGCCGCACACTTCATGCCACCGTGGCCGGAGGAGGCTCGATACAACGACTTCCCCGCTGAAGGCGTGTTGGCATTGGTGGCGAACGTTTGGTTCACCGCCACCCGCAGCTGGCCGGATGACTCGAAGACCGAGGTGTAACGGATCGAGCCATTGTTATTGGTGGCCGTGCCGGTGTGGCATTGCTGGCAACTCGGTTCGTCGAGCCAGCCGGTGCGACTGGGGCTGCCGACTTGCCGCATGGTCCCGTGGCAATTCTGGCACTGCATTTGCATCGAGCCGTCAGCGGCCACCGCTGATCCCATCGCCCCGCGCAGGCAGCGGGTGGACGATCCGGGGTGGCATTGGTAGCAGGCGGTGCGGTTGGTTTGGGCTCCTAACATTTGACCGTTGTCCGGATCGATGACCGTGGCATGGGAACTGTGCAATGCCTGGGTCAGGGGTGAAACCCCGGCATAGCCGCTGCCCGGTAAGGCTTCGGAGGCATGGCAGGCGGCGCACAGGATCGGCTTGCCGTCCGCCGTCACCGTTGTTAGCAAGCCGTCCTCACGGTAGGACTTGGCCGCCAGGGATTCCTGATAAAGGGTGGTTCCTAACAGTATTTCGTCGTGCTTCTTGAGGATGTTCAAGCGGTAGTCACGCTCGGCGTTGGAGTCATTGACCCAGCCGCCGTAGGGCCGGGCGTCGTTGCGCTTGGCGGTGGAGGCGTGGCAGGCGCGGCAATCCATTTCATCCGAAACGGGAACGACCACGTCCGCCTGGGCCCGCAGCGTGTTGGTGGCGTCGTAGGCCTTGAGCCGCATCATCGGATAGAAATTTTTTTTCCCGGCGTCATCCCGCGGCACGATGGGGATGCCTTCGGCCGTGAAGTTTTTGCTAGAAGCGTCCCAAACCAAGGGTTGCGGAGTGTTGGCCGCCCCCGGCATTGAGGTGCCGGTCAAGCCGGTGTCGGCCGGCAGGGCCGACCCGTAGAGCGCCTCGGCGTAGGTCCAGAAGTTGGTCTTGCCCTCCGAGGACTTGTTGATCGAGCCGGTGGAGTCGGCGATGGCCTCGAAGGTCACCCGCACTCCGTCCGCGCCGGTCATCAGATCGGTGACCATGTTGGAAGTGGTCGTGCCGGTTGAATGGACGACTTGGGCCTGTAGGGTGTTATAGGGTGGCAGGATGGAAAAGACCGAGTAATCCGCGTCCATGCAGTGCATGCCCAAATTGTTCCATCCGGTGATGACCCATTTTTCCGCCGCCGGACTCGTCGCTGTTAGAAGCAGCAGCGCAAGCAATGCCGTTAGAAAGCGAAAGGAACCAGTCGTTGAAGGGTGACGCATGGCGAGGATGGGTTTTGATGCCGGTGTGCGGCCCCCGGTCGCAACGGGGAGCAACGCCAATGATCACATTGGCAGGCGGGTTATTCGGATTTTCAGCGTTGGCGTCAACGCTATTTTTGACAAAAATTTCTTGAGAATAGGTCTCATGTGGCATAGCGACTGAGGAAGATGATTGGGTGGGTGACATGAAGCGGCCTTGGCATATGAAAAGTCTGGGAGTTTCAAGGCATGCATGTGGGGCATGGAGTGGCTGGCGGGCCGCGGAAGCGGAAGTAGGCGGCACACGCGCCCTCTGAGGAAACCATCGGGGCTCCCAACGGGTGCTCCGGCTGGCAGCGGTTGCCGAAGGCCGGGCACTGGTCGGGGCGAAGGGTGCCGAGCATGACCCGGCCGCCCTGACATTCCTCATCCCCGCCGGTAGGGGCGGGGCCCAGATTGAAGCGGCGGGCGGCGTCGAAATCCGCATAGTCGGCCCGCAAGCCGAGGCCACTGGCTGGCAACACGCCGAGGCCGCGCCATTCCCGGTCGATGACCTCGAAAACGCTGCGAGTCATCTCCAGCGCGGGGGCGTTGCCGTCGGGGCGCACAGCTCGGGCATAGGCGTTTTCCAGTTCGGCGCGGCCCTGCTCCAACTGACGCACGCAGCGCAGGATCCCGTCTAGCAGGTCGACGGGTTCGAAGCCGGTCACCACCACGGGCACCCGATGGCGGCGGCTCAGTTCTATCAATTCTGCGACGCCGGTGACTGCGGCGGCATGGCCGGCGGCCAGAAATCCCTGCACTTCCGATCCGGGCGAGCGCAGGATGAAGTCCATTGCCGGTGCCACCAGCACCTGGGAAACTAACAGCGAGAAGTTCTTCACTGCGCCAGCCATGGCTTGGTGGGCCGCCATCGCGTTGGCCGGGGCGGTGGTTTCAAACCCGATGGCGAAAAACACCACTTCGCGCGCGGGTTCGCGGCGGGCGAGCGCCAACGCATCCAACGGCGAATACACAATCCGCACGTCGCCACCGGCGGCCTTGGCATGCATCAAGTCGCCGTGACGGCCGGGCACGCGCAACATGTCGCCGAACGAACACAAGATCACTTCAGGCCGTTGTGTTAGGGTCACCGCCTGGTCTATCAAGCCGGCGGGGGTTACACAGACCGGGCATCCGGGGCCATGAATCAAGCGGAGTGCGGGGGGCAGCAGCCGGTCGATGCCGTAGCGCAGGATCGCATGGGTCTGCCCGCCGCAAACCTCCATCAGCGTCCACGGCCGGGTGATGATCCGGGCGAGTTCAGCGGCGAGGGCATGCGCCGCCGCCGGGTCGCGGTATTCATCCATGAATTTCATGACGCCACCTCCGGTGCCGGGTTGCTTGTTTCGGCCAGATCCTGCAATTCCTCCATTTCCCGCAGGATGTCCCAAATGCGCGCGGCCTCTTCCGGGTCGATCCGCTGCAGGGCGAAGCCGACATGCACCAGCACGTAATCACCCACTCCGGCATCGGGTGCATAGGCCAGATTGATCGTCTTTTCGATCGTGCCAAATCGCGCCCGGCCGGTCCGGTTCCACGGATCGGACACGCTGTCAATTGTTAGAATCTGACCCGGGATGGCGAGGCACATGGGGTGGTGAGGGTTATCAGTTATCAGTTATCAGTTATCAGTTATCAGTTAAGCTATGGGTTGGCTTGGGGATGGTGGTTAGAACGGTGGCTGCAACCAGGCACCGGCGAAGGCTTGTCCGGCGGCGAGGCCGCCATCGTTAGCAGGGAACTGCTCGGGGAGCAAGACGTGGTGTCCTTGTCTGGCCAGTGCTGCGGCTGCGCCTTCGAGCAGGAGGGAGTTCTGGAAACAACCGCCGCCAAGAACGACCGTGGAGACGGCGATGCGCTCCGCCACTGCCGCGGTCATCGCCACCAGTGTCTGGTGAAAACGCGCCGCGATTTCCGGGGCGGAAGCGCCTGCGCACCGTGCCTGCCAAACCGCCTCGGCGAGCGGCGCAGTATCGATTTCCCAAGCGGCGATCTCCGGCATGGCCGGACGCTCCAGTTGCCAACCGGCGCATGCGCCTGTTAGTTCAACGTCGGCGGGGGGCGCCGCAGCAGTCGGGCGCAGGGCAAACGGATAGGGAGCGGCCGGCCCTTGGTGAGCCATGGCGGCCGCCTCCAAATGCACGGCCGCTTCGCCTTCGTAGCGGGCCACTGGGCACAGTCCGGCGATGGCCGCCACGGCATCAAACAAACGGCCGGCGCTGCTGGTCCGTAGCGTGCCGGCGGCGCCATCGCAAAGTTTGCCCAACACTCCGGCGGGTAGCTCGAGTTGGCGGGCGGCTGCATGAGCGACCTCCGGGCCGAGGGTTTCCCAAAGCCAGGCAAAGGCACTCCGGCGCGGCTCGCGCACGGCACTGGCCCCACCCGGCAGGGCAAAGCGGCGCAGGTGGCCGACGCGGCGGCAGGCGGGGCCGTGGCCTAACAAAAACTCGCCGCCCCAGACGGTGCCATCGGGTCCGTATCCGCTGCCGTCCCAGATCACGCCCAGCACGGGGGTCGGCGGCAGGCGGGGATGTTCTGCAAGCACGGCGAGCAGGTGTGCGTGGTGATGCTGCACCTCCAGCCTTGGCAGTGGCAAGCGGCGCGCGGCACGCGAGGCGGCGTAATCCGGGTGGAGGTCACAGGCGACCCACATCGGATCAAGCCGCAGCAAGCGCTGCAGCGCCGCAGCGGTGGCTGCGTGCCGCTCGCGGGCAAGCACCGTGCCTTGATCACCCAGATGCGGGCTCAATACCAAATCGTGGTTTCTAACAAGAGCGAGGGTGCCTTTCACTTCGCCGCCCATGGCCAATCCGGGGCAGGCCACCGGGTGTGCCAGTCGCACCGGTGCCGGGGCGTAGCCGCGGGCACGGCGCAGCATGCGGGGCTTGCCGGCGGCCATGCGCAGCACCGAGTCGTCGGCGGGTTGGAGGATTTTTCGGTCATGAACCAACAGCAAGTCGGCCACCCCGCCGAGGCGCGTGACGGCCTCCGCCGGTTCGAAACAGAGCGGCTCG
Organism: Luteolibacter sp.; assembly: GCA_044351705.1. Lineage (GTDB taxonomy): Bacteria > Verrucomicrobiota > Verrucomicrobiia > Verrucomicrobiales > Akkermansiaceae > Luteolibacter. Next base: position 11,077 of record JBILFE010000004.1, read on the forward strand.
TCGGTTAGGTTGCCGCTGGTGGCGACCACCGGGCGGGGGAACGCCTCCCGCAGGAGGATTTGCAGCGGTGAGGCCGGCAAGCACAGGCCGAGCGTGGCGCAGCCCGGCGCAACCTCCGGCGCCAACCCGGAGTCCGCCCGTGGTGCAACCAGGACGATGGGCGCTGCGGGGCATGCCAGCAGTTGCTCCTCCGCAGGTGTTAGATCAGCCAGTTGCCTGGCTTCCGCTAGATCGCGCGCCATGACGGCGAGCGGTTTGGCTTCGCGCCGCTTTCTTTCGCGCAGGCGTGCCACGGCGTCGGAGCGGGTTGCATCCACCCACAACTGGAAGCCTCCGGCCGCTTGGACGGCGACGATTTTGCCAGCGGTCAGGATGGCGAGAGCGGCGTCGATGGCGGAGTGGGATTCCGCCAGCAAGTGTCCATCTGGTGTTAGAGCTTGCAGTCGCGGGCCGCAGCGTGGGCAGGCGATGGCCTCGGCATGGCAGCGCCGGTCAGCGGGGTTGGAGTATTCGCCCGCGCATTCCGGGCAAAGCGGAAAGCCGGCCAAGGTGGTGCGGTGGCGGTCGTAGGGGAGGGCGGCGGTGATGGTGAACCGGGGACCGCAGCGGGCACAGGCGAGAAAGGGATAGGCATGGCGGCGGTCGAGAGGATCCAGCAGTTCGCGGCGGCACTCGCCACAGGGTGCAAGATCGGGGGCCAGCGCGGAGCCGCCCGCACCGGTTAGGCAACTCGGCGCGATGCGGAAGCCACTGCCCGAGGGTTGATTCGCATGTGCCGGTTCCTCCATGACGGCCTCGACCCGCGCCGGTTGCGGGGCATCGCGAAGCTGCCTCAGCAAGGTCTCCAACGCCGTTGCGTGGCCTTGCGCTTCAAGCCAGACGCCGGCAGCGTCATTGCCCACTTCACCTGTTAGATCCAAGCCCGTGGCGGTGCGACAAACCCAGGGACGAAACCCGACGCCTTGGACAATCCCGAACACGCGCCAGCGCCGGCAAACCGTGGCGGTGGCTGCGGGAAGTGGGGGGCTTGGTGCCGGTGTGATCATGTTCCCTCAAGGGGTGGCCGATGTCAGCAGGCGCTCGAGAAATGCGATCCATGGGTCGAGGCCTGCGCCGGTGCGGGCGGAGAGTTCGATGATTTCCGCGCGGGGGGCGACTTGGGCGATGGCTTGGCGGGCGCGCGCGATATCGAAGCCGGCCGGTTCCGCCAGATCGGTTTTGGAGATCACCACCGCCCGGGCAGCATGGAAAATCGGCGGGTATTTCAGCGGTTTATTTTCGCCTTCGGTAGCGGCTAACAGGACGATGCGGTGCGCCTCGCCGAGATCAAAGGACGCCGGGCAGACGAGGTTGCCGACGTTTTCGATGAAGAGCAGCCGCACGCCATCCTTGGGCAACGTGTCCACCGCCGCGGCCACCATCCGGGCATCCAGATGGCAGACGGTGCCAGTGGTGATTTGGACCACGGGCGCGCCGCACGGGCGCAGCGCCTCGGCATCCGCCTGGGTTTCCAAGTCGCCCACCACCACCGCGCAGCCGACCCGTGGCTGCAGCCGCTGCAAGGTTGCTTGCAAGAGCGTGGTTTTGCCCGAGCCGGGGGAAGAAACGAGATTGAGGGCGAGGATGCCGCGTGCCCGGAAATACCCGCGATTGCGCTCCGCGGCACGTTGATTTGCGTCGAGAACCGGCTGCGTGCCACGACCGGCGTGGCTGTGCCAGCTCACGCTGCCGTCCTCCGCAGTGTGTGCGTGCCAGCCGTCTTCTGCTAAGTGGGCGTGAGGCCCGTGGGCGTGAGGCTCGTGGGCGTGAGCATGGGCCTGTGCCGTGCGGTGCCCGTGATGGGAGTGAGGTTCCTGCTGCGGGTCGCCCGCAGCCGGATGTACATGGAAAGGATCCTTCTTTTCGCAGCCGCAGTTGTCACACATGGTGGGGATGGAATTGTGGGTTCAGGGGTGGGATGTCTCGACCTCACACAGGTGCAAGTCTCGTCCTGCGCGCAGCAATTGCAAGGGCCCGCCGCACTGCGGACAAGCAAAATCAAAGTGATCGAGTTCGAGTTCGCCGCAGACGGCGCAGTTAAAGCGACCGGCCTCGGTTTCTAACACCAATTCCGCGCCTTCGGCAGGCGTGCCGACCGACATGGCGGTGAAGGCAAACTCGAGCGCGTCCGGCACCACTCCTGAGAGCAGCCCCAATCGGATCCGAACCCTTAGCAGGCGGGACCAACCATGTTGAGTGGAAAGCGAGGCAAGCTGTCCGAGCAGCGCTTCACAGATTGCTACCTCGTGCATCGGGCTATGAACTGACGGGACTCGGAGCCCCAAGTTGCGCAACGGGGGTCATTTGACAGTCGGGCACCGTTGCCATGTTTTGGCGATGGCCCACGCGGCAAGGAAGGTGACAACAACTCCTATTTGACCGGCGAGAGACACCGAGAGCATTTCGTTGGTGATGCCAGGGAGGGCATATCCGGGCAGCGGAGCAACCAACGAGGGCGCGGACGCATGGAGGAAGCGCAGGGTTGCCGCCACCGATTCCAAGCCATCGGGCCAAGGACAGGCGAAGGGAGCAACGACCAAGACGATGACGAAGGCGGAGATGCCGAGGAAAAAGACCGGGCGACGTCCGGTGGCCTGCAGCGCAGGTCTTGTTAGGACGGACACCACCGCGACGGTCGCCAAGGCTTCACCCATGCCAATCAGCGCATGCACACCCAACATCGCGGGAGTCACTTGAAAAAACGTGATGGCTCCCGCCGCGGCCAGTTCAAGCGAGCAGCCCAACGCTGCGAGGAACACCGAAAGCCAAGCTGCAAGACCAAGAGTGACTGGCCGGTACTCCGGAGCAACTGCGGCAAGGCGTTGCCAGAGCCATCCGCCGACTCCGGTGCCAAGGATTGCCATATTCAGGAGATTCGCGCCGAGCACCGCCAAGCCGCCGTCGGCGAACACCAAACATTGCAAGGTGACCACCAGCGCGATCGCGAGAACCGCGAAGGGTACCCCGAGCAGCGCCGCCGCAAACACCCCGCCTAACAAGTGACCTGAGGTGCCGAATTGCACCGGGAAATTCACCATTTGTCCCGCGAAGATCAACGCGCTGACCGCAGCGAATCGCGCGGACGTCGGTTTGTCCTTCGCTTTCCATGCGATGGCAGCGGCCAAGACGATTCCACCCGCGCTCACTGCAGCCGTAACCGGACAAACCGCTCCATCCATCATCGAAGTAGGTATATGCATGTCTCCGGTTTACCTCAAGCCGACGCACTGTCGAGAGGAAATTTGCGAAATTTGAGAATGAGCAAACCGCGCTCGGTGATTGATGATCGAAATGGAGATGCGGGATTTTTTGGGCGAAGATTCGTGCCGTTCTTGTCATCGGTCCCGGCGCGGCCTATTCTTGGCGCATGCCGATGCAATGCCCACTGCCGTACGTCGATGACGCCTGCGTGACGCTGGCGCACGGTGGTGGCGGAAGGCTGGCGTGGGAGCTTCTGGAAAAGGTTTTCCTGCCCGCGTTGGGCGATCCGCGCCGGCATGAACGCCATGATGGCGCGGTGCTCGACCCCGCCGGGGCGCAAGTGGCGTTTTCCACCGACGCGCATGTGGTAAGTCCGCTGTTTTTTCCCGGTGGCAGCATCGGGCATCTGGCGGTGTGCGGCACGGTAAACGATCTGGCTATGTGCGGAGCGGAGCCACGCTGGTTGTCCACCGCCTTCGTGCTCGAAGAGGGGCTGCCTCTTGCAATCTTGCGGCAGGTGCTCGCCGATATGCGCATGGCGGCTGATGCCGCGGGCGTGAGCATCGTCACCGGCGATACCAAGGTGGTTGAACGAGGCAAGGCGGACGGGCTTTACATCGTTACTGCCGGTGTCGGACTGGTGCGGGCACTTGCACCCGTCCGACCGCGGGCGGTCAGGCCGGGGGATGCGATCTTGCTCAGCGGCGACCTCGGTCGTCACGGTGCGGCAGTGCTCTCGATCCGGGAAGGCTTGGAGTTTGAGCCGGCGCCGTTGAGCGACTGTCAAGCGCTCCACCGTCCGGTGCTGGCGCTGCTTGCCGCCGGGGTCGAGGTCCATTGCCTGCGCGACTGCACCCGCGGCGGCCTGACCGCCTCTCTAACAGAAATCGCGCGGGATGGCGGAGTGTGTGTGCGGATTCGTGAGGTGGACATTCCGGTGTCACCCGGGGTGGCGGCAGCCTGCGAGTTGTTAGGGTTGGATCCGCTGCAACTGGCGTGCGAGGGACGTTTCATCGCTTTTGTTCCGGCGTTGCAGGCGGAGCTGGCCTTGGACGTGCTGCGGTCCGATCCGGCTGCGGTCGGGGCGGTCAAGATCGGAACGGTGATCGCCATGGCAGACTCGGGCACAGTGGAACTGGAAACCAGCTTGGGGGTGCTGCGCGGCCTCGACCTGCCGGCGGGAGCGCAGTTGCCGCGGATCTGCTGAGATGAGCCGAGGGGGATGCGGGCGGATTGTGAGCGGGATTTCATGGGTGTATTGTCTTGACGGGTGGGGCCGGAACCCCGGAGCATGCACCCGCCATGTTGCTACACTTTTTTAAAATGAATGGTGCCGGTAATGATTTCATTATCGTTGATAACCGCGACCTTTCGCTGTCATCCGAATTGGACGCCGACACGATCGCCGCGCTGTGTGACCGGAATCGCGGCATCGGGGCGGATGGCATGTTAGTCGTCGAGCCGGCTCGCAAGGGTGCGGATTTTCGCTTCCGCTATTATAATGCGGATGGTGGCGAGGCGGAGATGTGCGGCAACGGGGCGCGCTGTTTCGGGCGCTTTACCGCCCACCTCGGGGAGAGCTTGCGCCAGCGCGTGACCTTTGAGACCATGGCCGGCACGCTGGCCGCGGACCTCATCGGTGAGAACGTGCGCGTGGCCATGTCCGCCCCCACGGATATCCGGCTCGACACCGGTGCCACAGTGCCCGGCCTTGACACCGCGCTGCACTCTATCAATACCGGCGTGCCCCACGTTGTGGTCTTCCTGGCAAGCGTGGAGGAGTTAGACAAATTCGATGTGTTCCACATGGGCGGCGCAGTGCGCCACCATCCGGCATTTGCGCCCGCGGGCACCAATGCGAATTTTGCCGCGGTGCTGGCCCCCGGGCACATTTCGATTCGCACGTTTGAGCGAGGCGTTGAGGATGAAACCCTCGCCTGTGGCACTGGCATGGTCGCCAGTGCCCTGGTGCACCACCTGCTCACCGGCGCGCCCAGTCCGATCCAGGTGGATGTGGAGGGCGGCGACACCCTGGAAATCGGGTTTGAGAAATCCGGGCCGGCCTCTTTTCAAAACGTGACACTCACCGGCCCGGCGGATTTTGTGTTTGAAGGGGACATCGACATTTGAATTCCGGTTAAGATTCGGCTTGGACCAAGCGGCCGGATCGTATAAGCTGCGCGCGCCATGCAATTTTCCGGCACCTACACAGCGCTCATCACGCCATTCCGTGACGGCGGCATCGATGTTTCCGCCTATCAAGCCCTCATCGAGCGCCAGATCGCCGGTGGCGTGGACGGCATCATCCCGGTAGGCACCACCGGGGAATCCCCCACGCTTGACACCACCGAGCACATCGAGGTGATCCGTCTGGCAATTGAGTTTGCCGCCGGTCGCTGCGAAGTCATCGCCGGCACTGGCTCCAACTCGACGGCCGAGGCGATCGAGCTCACCGGGCTTGCGGAAAAACTCGGTGCCAGCGGGTCGCTGCAAGTGTGCCCGTACTATAACAAGCCCTCACAAGAGGGGCTCTATCAACATTTCCGGGCCATCGCGGGGTGCACCCGGTTGCCGCTGGTGCTCTACAGCGTGCCGGGGCGTTCAGTGATAGAGATTGCACCGGAAACCGTGGCCCGTCTTGCTGCGGATTTCCCCAACATCAAGGCCATCAAGGAAGCGGGCGGCTCGGTCGATCGCGTCAATCAATTGCTGCAAGTGGTGCCGGATGATTTCGGTATTCTCTGCGGTGACGACCCGCTCACCTTGCCATTTATCGCGTGCGGTGCCACGGGTTTGGTCTCGGTGGCATCCAATCTGATTCCGGATGTCATCGCGCGCTTGGTGCGGGCGTGTTTGAACGGCTCCTTTGACGAAGCCCTCGCGATTCACAAACAATACTACCCGCTGTTGCGAGGCCTCATGTCGCTGGATGTCAATCCGGTGCCGATCAAATCCGCGATTGCGTTGCAGGGGCATTGCCATGCCGAGTTCCGCCTGCCGCTGGTGGGGCTCTCCACAGCCAATAGCGCGCGTTTAACCCAGCTTTTGGAGTCCTACAACCTGCTGCCCTGATCACCAACTTTTTGTTTGCCGACAACTGACAACTGACAACTTTCCCCCAACCATCATGTCCAAACTATACATACCCGGTCCGATTAATGTCTCCCCAGAAACCTTTGCCGCCATGAGTCACCCGATGATCGGGCATCGTGGCAGTGAATTCGAGGTGTTATATGCATCCACCCAGCCGGTGCTGCAGCAACTCGCCGGCACCACGCGGCCGGTGTTTCTATCCACCTCGTCGGCATGGGGGGTGATGGAGGCCTCGCTGCGCAACCTGTGCGGGAAAAAGGTGCTCAACCTCTGCTGTGGCGCGTTTTCCGACAAGTGGTTTGATGTGGCTAACAAACTGGGCCTTGCCGCGGAGAAAATCCAGGTCGAGTGGGGTGAGGCGATCAGCCCGGAAGCCGTGCGGGCCAAGCTCGCGGAAGGCGGGTTTGATCTTGTCACCCTGATTCATAACGAGACCTCCACCGGAGTGATGAACGATCTGCCGGCCATCGCCAAGGTGGTCAAGTCATTCCCCGGCGTGTTGCTTGTCGTGGATGCCGTGTCCTCGTTCTCCGCGATGCCATTCGCCATGGACGGGCTCGGCATTGATGTGCTGTTAGCCGGGGTGCAGAAGGCCCTGGCGCTGCCGCCCGGCCTGGCGGTTTTCGCTTGTTCGGAAGCGGCCCTGGAGCGCGCCAAGAGCCTGCCCAACCGGGGTTACTATTTTGACTTCATCGAGTTTGCCAAGAACGCGGAAAAGAACAACACGCCGTCCACCCCGGCCATCTCCCTGATCTTCGGCCTCCAACACATGCTCGGCACCATCGCCGCGGAGGGCTTGCAGCAGCGGTTTGCACGCCATGCGGCCAACAACGCCCTCATTCACGCCTGGGGCGCGCGTCACGGGTTTGCAAATTTTGCCCCCGCCGGCAACCAATCCGTGACCCTCACCTGCTTTACCAAGCCGGAGGCGTTCGATCAGGCGACCTTCATCAAAAACCTCAAGGCCAAGCACGGATATATCATCAACGGCGGCTACGGCAAAATCAAGGGCCTCACCTTCCGCATCTCCAACATGGGCAATGAAACCGCCGCCACCATGGGGGCGCTCATTGAAGCCATGGATGATGTGTTAGGGTAGGATTTCCCCCGCTGCGGCTCTGCGAATTGCGTGGCACAGGAATCCACAAATCATCTTCCAACCCTGCGCATGATGTGGAGATGACTGCGCTTACCCGTTCGAGTTTCAACAAAGCAGTAGCGGTGTTGCTCGTCGCCATGCCGGTACTGCTGGGTTTGAATATCATCCTTGTGTCCGGCTCCGACACACGCGCATTCCTGAGCAATCTCTTTCAGGTGGTGGCGGCATTGGTGGCAACCTGGGTCACGATTCTAGCAGTCCGCAAGCTGCGGCGGGAATCCAGCGACTCTGCTGCGGGTTGGCTCGTCATCGCCGTTGCCCAGGGACTCTTTGCGACGGGCATGGTTACCTTCATGTTTGTTGAGGTGGGCTTGAAGCTGCCTCCATACCCAGGTGTTCCTGATGCCTTCTTCCTTCTGTTTTATCCTGTCATGATCCTCGGTCTGTGGCGCTTGCCGCGCGAGCCGATCACCCGGCGCGAAATGTGGGATAACCTATTGGACGTGGCTGCCGTGGCAGTGGTCACTGTCCTGGTCACCTGGGAACTCAACCTGCGCATCCTTTGCCACAGCCTCGCCACCGGACCCAATTTAATCATCTGGGTATCGTTCGGTTATACCCTGATGGACTGGCTGCTCTTGCTGATGATCTTTTCCAGGTTGGCGCGCAAGCTCGGCCAAGGCCGGCAGTTTTTGCCCATGCTGCTGCTGGTCATCGGCTGCCTGTTCCTGAGCGCGGCGGACTTGTTGCAAGGTTACGTGGTGACTTACACCAACTTCACCAGCGGCTCGATCATTGATCTGGGCTGGGTCGTCTTCAGTAGTTTGAGCGGCCTGGCAGCCTTGGACCTGTTGCACCGCGGCGACGAGGCCGGGGACGGCGGTCCGGGTGGAAGTCGGCTCGATTTTTCCCGCACTTTCTGGATGTTGGCGATCACTTACGCATGGATCGTGTTAGCGTTGGTGTTACTGACCTGGGCGATGTTGCATCGTCGGCTCGAAGCCATTCACCCCCTCGTGCTGGTCGGGGGGGTGGTGACGGCGTGCTTTCTGGGCGTTACCCGCCAAATCCGCTTCATGTGCGAGAATGGCCGCTTGTACCGCGATCTACAGGGCTTGGCGGTGCAACTGGAGGCCAAGGTGATGGAACGCACGTCCGAACTGAATCAACAAACCGAGCGGCTCCGGGAAAGCGAGGCGTTTCGCAAGCGGGTGTTCGATGCCTCGCCGGTGGCCATTGCGGTGATGGACCCTGTCACTTTCAAGCTTGTCGATTGCAATCCGACGGCGGTGCAGATCTTCGGCTTCTCGTCCCGGGAAGAAATCATGAGCACGACCCTGGGGGATGTGGCAACGCCGGTGCAATACGACGGCACACCTTCAATCGACATGGCGCGCATTTATGTCGAAAGGGTATTGGCGGAAGGCACGAT
>JBILFE010000149.1:0-7313 GCA_044351705.1 Luteolibacter sp.
CGCCGCCCGCCTGATCTCCCACCAACCTATCGCGCCATCCGAGCATGGCCTCTGCCAAGTCCGCCAACCCTAACAAGCTACCCCGCGAGGCATCCTCCCCCAGCCATTTTATGGGGGAAATGCAGAATGTGTAGCCGCGGCCATTTTCCTCGCTATCGACCAAAATCATGGCCGGGTCGGTTTCCACCCACAACGCCTCCTCTCCCAACACCTGCGACATCGCTTCCGATAATTCCAAGGCCAGATCGAGGACATCGAGGGTCGCCGCCGGTGTCAAAAGACCGCGTTCCAAAATCTGCGCCAGCGACTCGCCCGCAATCCACTCGGTCACCACAAATGGCATCCCGTCCACCGGATCACAGCCGCCGGCCAGCACCGCCCGCAACCCCGGATGAGTCAGACCAGTCAAGCGCTCCACCGCCATGTCGTAACCGCCCCGTTCTTCATCGAACAAGCCACCTCCATTGACTCCGAAAGGAAAAAACCGCCGCAACGCCACCGCCGCTCCCGTCTTGACATCAAGCGCGTGAAAAATCACCCCGAACAAATCCTGGGTGACAAGCTCTTGAATCTGGAACCGCTGGCTCAACACCGCAAAGCATACACAGCCAAAACCCGCCCGCCAAGCAGCGATCCACCCGAATGCGAAATAATCGCCGCGGCCGCCATCCGGTCCAAGTTTGGAACACGGCGGTGATAGGTTCCTTCGTGCCCGCAGCCAAGCGCAAATCCGGCGGCTTGGCTATGCCGGGAAGTGGTCCCCCGCGTCAAAGACCGAATCTCGCCTTGAGCATTTCGTCTGGTTTGACAATGACCACATCGAACGGCATGACTTCTCCCGATTTCAAAGTAAGCACATTCCTTGGCAGAGCATCCATTATCATCAGGTCGAGTTCTTTATTGTAGAATGCCCCGTCCCGATGCACCATTGGTTTCCAACCTCGATCCGAAAACCACGTATCGATAATTGGTTGGGCTGTTCTATCTCCGGTGTAAAAAGGCTGAGTTGTGAGGATGGATATTCCTTGCGGGTAACGTACAGCTCCGACAAATTTAACATCGTCATTGAAAATACCATTCTGCCAACCCATTCGGAGTATGTATTCCTCTGGTGTGGCGTCAGAAAGACTGGCTGTAATCCTCGGTTTTTCTTTGCGTCCTTTTGGACGGACCATTTCCATGTCTACGGCGAATCCAAATTTGCCTGGAAGCGTCGTCTTGAATACAAGACCAGAAGGCTCGTTCAAAGTAACGAAATGCTCACCCCCGGTCAATTCGTCGGCTTTTGGCGCGAGATTCCGAGTCGATAGAACGCCTCGCTCATCAGCCCATCGAGCGAGGGATTCAGCCTCTCTTTCGGATCTGGTTTGGCGGCTAACCCAAGTACTTTCCGGCTCTGTTGAACGAATTCCACGTATTGCGGAGAGCACTTCGGAAGGTTTGAATCCTTTGGTTGGGAGGTCTTTGTCATCAGGCAACGCGGGAATGATAACAGCTGTTGAAGGCGTTTCAAGCATTATTTGCCCTCATCTTCCTTGGCGATGTCACCCTTCCCAAGCGCGCCGGTCAGACCCCGATTCAGCATCTCCCCGATCCACCGCCCAGCTCCCTCAACGCGATAGTTGCAAACCGGTCGGGCACATGAAAATCCGGTTCCGCCGGACCAAGCGGGGTGGCACTGAGGAATCGCTGCTGCGGGGTGCCGAGCACAAACGTCACATTCGCCCGGGTCGCAGGACCAAAGTCGAGCCTGGCCCGCAGCCAGTCCAAGGGGATGGCCAGCGCGGCCACCCACGATCCATCCGCCGCCAATTCCGCATGGGTCGCCACCTCAGGCAGGCTGCCGCTGACTGCGGCCGCAGGCACCCTCGGGGCGGAAAATTCACAGGCCCACCAAGCGCCGTTAGGTGCCAGGTTGAACTCAAAATACCGGCCGCTGGCGGAATCGGCCACAAACAACTCCGCCACATCGTAGCGCCACAACTCGGCTTGAAATTTTCCTGGACGGGCCAACGGGTGCATCACCGCCGGCCGCCGATGATGTGCCACAAACCACAGCCGCTTGGCATCGCGCACCAGGGCAAACGCCGCCGCCGGTTCCACCTTCGTCCCGTACCAGTCACGCTCCAAACCTAACAATGGAACATCCAGCTCACCCCAAACCAACTCCACCTCGCTTTCAAAAATCGTCATGTCGCTAGTTGCGTGGTTTTTGCTGCAACCGCCGTTCCAACTCGGCCCACTGCTCGCGACTCACGATGTAGCCCTTGCAATTGGCGGCACCGCAAAAGCAGCGGTGATCTTCGTAACAATCAACATCGAAGCCGTAATCAAAGGTCAATTCCTCGCCAGCCTGGATATCGCGCAACGCATGGATGATGATTTTGCGACCCACGATCCAGGCCTCGCAATTCGGATTGCACGAATGATTGATCAGGCGCGCCGTGTTCCAGGGAAAATTGCCATCCACGTCATAGCGCTTCGAAAGCGTGAATATATAGACCGCCGCAGCGCCGGTCTTTTTGGCTTTCGCCTGCAACAACAGCGAGCGCCGCTCGCTTTCCGCCTTGTCAACCTTCTCGCCAAAATACTCGATGATCGGCGCCTCCTTGGGGATGTAACAACTCGCATACACCCCCCGCCCGTGAATCTCCGAACCCCTCACTTCACAGCACGCGCTTTGCCCGCGTTGCCACAACTTCACCAACTTGCGATGCAATACTTGTTCTTCCGTAACGGATTTCTTTTTGGCAGCCATAACAACAAACTCAACGGGTTTCGGGAGCCTTGCGCTCTTCTATCGGCGGCAGTTCCATGTCCTGCGGCAAAGTGACATAGAGCCGCCGCAGCGTATTCAACGTCAACCCGGAACCATCAATGAAAGTCCAATCGTTTTTCCCTTTTTCAGACACCGCCACTTGATAACCAACCTTCTCGATGATCACCGATTTGCGCTCCTTTTCGAGAAACAACCGGTATTGCGTCAGCGTGGGAACAAAAACCATCCACTTGGTGTAGATCAGGCTCTCCACCTCTTGACCGTTGACCTTTTCCACCTTCTTGCCAGGACCCACTTCGTACGACCGCGGGGGGCCTTGCGGGATTGACGATATGATACTCACGCCTCTCTTGGTCATGAGTTGCGCCGCTTCTTCTATCTGTTTTTGAACCTCCGCCATCCCCCCCGGCGTCTGCTTGGCCAAGCGCTCCTTCCACAACGGATTCATCCGCTCGATGGCCACCGCATAGTTGCCTCGCGATACCTCGCTGCCCAACTTCTCCACCGCCGCCACCGCCGACTTCACCACCTCCAGCGGCGCACTTCCTGGCGCCACCACCGCCACCGGCGTACCTCCCGGCGCGGGTGGCGCAGGTGCCGGTGTGGCTTTCTGCGCCATGGCCTCGCCCAGTAGCAATGACCCCAGCGTCAGAAAAATCCTCAAATACTTCGTGCTCACGACCGATCAATGCCCTGCAATTCGCCATCCGTCAAGCCCGCTGCAAATACGCGTTGATTTCTTTGGGGTTCTCGCTAAAGCTCCCCCCCTCCATGGCTAAACAGGTACAGGCACTCGGCAAAGGACTCGCAGCTCTCATCAAAAAACACCCCCCCGCCACACTCGCGGATGGTGCAATTGGAGCGGACGATTTGAAACGCGTTCGCGATGTCCCGCATCATCTGGTGGTTCCCAGTCCGCTCCAACCGCGCACTCATTTCTTCGAAGCTCCCCTTGATGACCTGGTCGAATCCATCCGCCAACACGGCATCATCCAACCGCTCATCGTCCGCCCGGTCAACGGCAAGCTCGAACTCATCGCCGGCGAACGCCGCTGGCGCGCCTCCCATAAACTCGGCCTCGCCACCGTCCCCGTCATCGAACGCGAAGCCTCTGACCGCGACGTCCTGGAAATGGCCCTCATCGAGAATATTCAGCGCGAGGACCTCAACCCGATGGAGGAGGCCGCCGGCTATGTCCGCCTCGCCAAGGAATACTTCCTCAAACAAGAAGAAATCGCCGCCCGCGTCGGCAAAAACCGCGCCAGCGTCGCCAATTCCATGCGCTTGTTAGACCTGCACCCTAACATCCAGGTCCTGGTGGCCAAGAAAAGCCTGTCGGTCGGCCACGCCAAGGTGATTCTTTCCCTCAAGGACCAGGATGCCCAACTGCTCGCCTCGGATCAGATCTTGCGCCGCCAGCTCACCGTGCGCGCCACCGAAAAACTCGTCCAATCACTCCTCTCCGCCGCCGACACCGGCCCCGGCGACAGCAAAAAACCCAGCGTCGTGCGCGAGGAAGACGTGCATGTCCGCGCCATCACCAACCGTCTGCGCGCCCATCTCGCAACCCACGTCGCCATCCAGCACTCGCCCAAAAAAGGCCGCATCGAAATCGAGTACTACGGCAACGACGACCTCCAACGCCTGCTCGAATTGTTAGGACTGGCGGCCAGCGAGTGAGCCCGCCGGGCGAGCGACCACCCCCCTTCCCGCAGGCCTCGCGATAAATTCCGCTCTGCGGGACCCGCACGCCAGTCTCTCCTATTCCAGAACCCTGTGGGTGCGAATGGGTCGACCAGCGGTGGCGGCTTGTTCACCCTGAGCCATCTAGCCACCGAGACCCTCCGATGCGGCTCGCGCGAGCATGCGCCCCCGGTCCATCCCGTCCGACCGGCAAAGGCACGTAAACATAATGACAGGCATTATGTTCTTGATATTTTTAGTGGTTTTCGACCCGATTCGTGGTTTGAATAGGCGCCAGCCACCATGTCCACCGAAAAGACCGCCATCACCCCGACCCGTGCCCAAGACTTTCCTGAATGGTATCAGCAAGTCATCAAAGCCGCCGACCTCGCTGAAAACTCGGAAACCCGCGGCTGCATGGTCATCAAGCCGTGGGGCTATGGAATTTGGGAACTCATCCAACAACAACTCGACCGCCGCTTCAAGGCCACCGGCCATCAAAACGCCTACTTCCCGCTGCTCATCCCGCTTTCCTATCTGGAAAAGGAAGCCGAACACGCCGAAGGTTTTGCCACCGAATGCGCGGTGGTCACCCATCATCGGTTAGAATCGGTCAAGGACCCGGTCACCGGCAAGACCAAACTCATTCCCACCGGCGAACTGGCCGAGCCCTACGTCATCCGCCCAACGTCGGAAACCATCATTGGGGCGGCCTTTGCGCGCTGGATCGAGTCGTACCGGGACCTGCCGCTGCTCATCAACCAATGGGCCAACGTGATGCGTTGGGAGATGCGGCCGCGCTTGTTTTTGCGCACCGCCGAGTTTCTCTGGCAGGAAGGCCACACCGCCCACGAAACCCGCGACGAAGCCGTCATCGAAACCCGTATGATCCATCGACTCTACGAGGACTTCCTGCGCGATCACCTCGCCATCCCGGTCGTCGCCGGTGAAAAAACCGAAAATGAGCGCTTCCCCGGCGCCGACATGACCCTAACAGTCGAGGCGATGGTGCAGGACAACAAGGCCATCCAAGCCGGCACCTCCCACTACCTTGGCCAGAATTTCTCCAAGGCTCAGAACATCGCCTTCACCGGGCGCGATGGCCAAGTCCAGCACGTACACACCACCTCGTGGGGCGTTTCCACCCGCCTGATAGGCACGCTCATCATGGCGCACTCGGACGACGATGGCCTGATCCTGCCGCCACGGGTTGCAACCCAACAAATCGTCGTCCTCCCGATCACGCCGAAAGAAGACAGCAAAGCCGCAGTGCTCGACGCCTGCCAGGCGCTTGCCGAAACCCTGCGCCATCAAACGTATTGCGGCGAGCCGCTGCGCGTCCATGTCGACACCCGCGACCTGAGCGGCGGCGTCAAAAAATGGGAGTGGATCAAAAAGGGGGTGCCCATCCGCATCGAAATCGGTCCGCGCGACATTGAGACCCGTAAGATCTGCGTCCAGCGCCGCGACCAAGCGGTGGCCGCCAAGGAATTCGTCATCCAGGAGGATTTCATCCGCCGCTGCCATGAAATACTCGATGAAGTCCATCAGGCCCTGCTTGACCGAGCCACCATCTTGCGTGATTCTAACATAGCAAGCTGCGACCATCTGGCGGCCTTCCACGCTCACTGGGAACAGGATAATCCGGGTTGGCTCTCCACCCCGTGGGCGGGCAGCCGCCAACAGGAAGAAGAACTATCCAAACAACACAAGATCACCATCCGCTGCATCCCCGTGGCCGGAGCATCCCTGCCGCAGGACCTGATAAACGCGGGCAGCAATAAATGCTTCCTAACGGGCCAGGACACGCCGACCCGCGCGCTCTGGGGACGCAGCTACTGAACCGGCGCATGAAGCGGCAGTTTGATACGGAAGGTGGCGCCGGGACCATCGGTGTTGTTGGATCCCTCGATGTGACCTTGGTGGGCGTGGACAATGGTCTGGCAAAGACGCAGACCGACGCCCATGCCGCTGGATTTGGTGGTGAAGAACGGCGTAAACAAGCGCTCTAAAGCTTCGGGAGTGAGCCCGGTACCATAGTCGCGCACGCTCAATTCGACACCGCACTCGTCGTGCGCGCGGGTGGTGATGAGGACCTCGCGCCGCTCCGGCGGGACCTCAGCCGCAGATTGGATTGCGTTGAGCGTGAGGTTGACAATGACTTGGCTGATTTGAATCGCGTCGGCATGAATGGCTGGCAATGATTTGTGCAAGTCAAGTTCGAGACGAATCTGAGCGTGATCGGCCTTGGCTTGCAGAATGGGCCGCACCTTCGCCACCAGGGCGTTGAGGTCGTGGCATGCGAGGACGGCCCGCGACGGGTTGGCTAATGCCCGCAGGTGGTTTACGATGTTGCGCATACGAACGACGTCGGACTCCACGTCATTGATGATTTCCATCACATCACATGGCAGAGCTTCTGCGGCCTTGAGTTTGGGCAGCACGGCGAGGTTGGCACCGATGGCGCTGAGCGGTTGGCTGAGCTGATGGATGATGCCTGCGCTGACTTCGCTGATGAGGGCGAGGTGCTGGGCATGGGCCAGTTCGGCACGCAGGGCCTGCAGTGTGACTTCCGCCGCGTGGGTCTCGGATTGATCGCGCACGGTGATAATGCGCAAGGTGCGCCCCAGCCACGGGCCGGTGCGCACGTGGGTCTCGGTTGGAAAAATCGAGCCATCCTTGCGCAAGTTGTATACCAGATGTCTGCGCAGGTGGAATTTGAGCGCACCCTTGAGGACCAAAAGCCGCGACTGGGGTGCCACGAATTCGATCACCGGCCGGCCGGTCATTTCCGTTAGTTCATAGCCATGGATCTCGGCAAACCGCTGGTTACCGTCCAGCAGGATGCCAG
>JBILFE010000244.1:0-5815 GCA_044351705.1 Luteolibacter sp.
AATTTTCCAACATATGAACACCCCCCTGTTAACACGAGCAGCCACTGAGGCCCGCGGTCTCGCCATAGATGCCATACATGCCAGTTCCTCGGGTCATCTCGGGCTGCCGCTGGGCAGTGCGGAGATTGGCGCGGTGTTGTTCGGGCAAGTCCTGCGCTACAACCCGGAGGCGCCGAAGTGGCTCAACCGCGACCGTTTCATCCTATCGGCCGGGCATGGCTCGATGTTTTTGTACAGTTGGCTGCATCTTGCGGGCTACGCGGTGACGCGCGAGGACGTGAAGAATTTCCGTCAATTCCACTCGATCACGCCCGGCCATCCGGAGTTTGGCGAGACCCCCGGGGTGGAGGCGACCACCGGTCCGCTCGGCCAAGGCGTGGGCAACGCGGTGGGCTATGCGCTATCCGGGAAACGCGCGGCGGACCGCTTCAACACGCCGGAGCATGTCATTTTCGACCATCATGTGATATCCTTGTTAGGGGATGGCTGCCTCCAGGAAGGCGTGGCGCGGGAGGCCATCGCCTTTGCCGGACACAATGGCTTGGACAACCTCATTCTCATCTATGATTCCAATGACGTGACGCTCGATGCGATGGCGGCGGTGACCCAGAGTGAGGACAGCGAGGCGTATTTTATGTCACAAGGGTGGGACGCGGTGACCGTGGATGGCCACGATCTGGCGGTGCTCGCCGTGGCGCTGGAAAAGGCCAAGGCGGATGACAATGGCCGTCCCAAGGTGATCATCGCCAAAACCCTCATCGGCAAGGGCATCCCCGAAGTGGCAGGCACTTCCAAAGGCCATGGCGAGGGCGGCGCCAAGTTCAGCGCGGCGGCGCGCGCCGGCCTCGGCTTGCCGGCCGATGAATTGTTTTTTGTCTCGGCGGAGACGCAGGCGTATTTTGCGCAAAGAAAAGCCCAGCTCCGCTTGCAGTTTGAGGCATGGCAGGCAAGCTACGACGCATGGACGGCGGCCAATCCGGCTTTGGCCGAGGAACTAACAGCCGGCGTGGCGCAAGCCGTGCCGGTGGATCTCAGTGAACGCATCCCGCCCTTTGCGAGCGATTACATGGATGCCACCCGCGCGGCAGGCGGCGTGGTGATCCAGGCGGTGGCCAAGGCCATGCCGCATTTTCTAACAGGCAGCGCCGATTTGTACGGCTCCACCAAGAACTACATCAACGGTGGGGGGGATTTCTCGCGCCAACATTACGACGGCCGCAATATCTGGTTTGGCATCCGCGAGCATGCGATGGGTGCCATCTGCAACGGCATCGCCTACGACGGTTTGTTCCGTGCCAGTGGTGCCACCTTCCTGGTGTTTGCCGATTACCTGCGCGGCTCGATCCGCCTCGCCGCACTCGCCGGACTGCCCGTAACCTACATTTTCACTCACGACTCGGTCGGCGTGGGCGAGGACGGCCCTACCCATCAACCGGTCGAAACCGTCAGCGGCCTGCGTGTCATTCCTAATCTCGATGTCATCCGCCCCGGCGATGCCGAGGAAACCGCCGGCGCCTGGGTGGTCGCCATGCACCGCTCCAACGGCCCCACAGCCCTGATCCTAACACGCCAGACAATTCCACTGATGAACGAATTGCCAGTGGCGGCGCGGCGTGACGGCGTGCTGCGGGGGGGCTACATTGCCCGCCAGGAAAGCGGTCCGCTGACGACCATACTGCTGAGTTGCGGCTCGGAACTGCAACACGCGATGGCGGCCGCTGCCGAACTCGGTGACGGCGTGCGCGTGGTTTCCATGCCTTGTTTTGAGCGATTCGACCGGCAGAGCCCGGAGTATCGCGAAGGGGTGCTACCGCAAGCCTGCACCCGGCGTGTCGCCATCGAGGCCGGTGTAAGCGGGCTATGGTGTAAATACGTGGGACCCGCTGGTCGGGTGTTAGGGATTGACCGCTTCGGTATCAGCGCCCCGGCCAATCTGGTGATGCAGGCCCTGGGCATGACCAAGGAGCATGTCATTGCGGCGGTGCGGGACCTCGCGTGATGGGGTGGGGGGGCTGCGGCCCCTGCGGAAAGATATTTCCAAATCATAAATTTTAAATTGCCCCGCTTCGCGGTGCCATGCCAGTTAGGGCTGCGCCGGTTTTTTCAATGCTCGCTAGCGCTCGCGCCGCGTTCTAAACCCATCAGTGCTCTCAGTGTCATCAGTTCTTGTCAGTGGTTTTCTTGCTCCGCACGAGTCTCGTCCCACCGTGTTCTCTCCATGGGTGGCGCACGCTTCCAGCGTGCCGCCTGCCGCATCCTGCGGCAGGTTCTTCCTCTTCCTGCTAAGCCGTGCGCCCACGCTCGCGCGGCATTCTATCAAGCTCGCGCGCCAACAATGTTGTCAGATGCGTGAGCCGCTGGCTGTCCGGCGGAGCCGGCGGGTCCGGGTCAAAGCGGAGTTGCTGGTGCAGGCGGATGGCCTCATCCAACAGCGATGAGTCTGTTAGATAAGGTTGCAGGCCACTGAGCCATTGACAAAACGGCTGGCCTGGCAGGCGGGGTGGCAGGTGCTTGGCGGCCGGTTTTTCCAATGGGTGAAGGGGTGATCTGGGAACGGCGGTGGAGCCTTTGCGGCGGGTTGGCGGGGCCGCGAGGGTGCGTTTGGAGCGCCACAAGCGGCTCAGAATAAACACCAAGCCGGTGCCCCCGAGTGTAAACATGACGGCGGTGAGCAACAGCCGGTTTTGCGAGCGGCCGCGCCACAGCGCGAAATCCTCGCGCATGCGGTGGAAACCATCCAGCAACCATTGCAGTGAAATCCCATGGCGGGTTTCCGCGCCCAACCAACCGGGTGGTGTGGGATCGAAGTCGATCCAGCGCGCGGCACCCTCATCCCACACCCGCGTCCAGGCATGAGCATGCCGGCCACGCATGACCCATTCGCCGCGCCTCGCATCATGCTCCATCACGGCGTAGCCGATGGCATGGCGGCTGGGAATTCCCGCCTCGCGCAGCAGCAGGCAGGCGGCCGTGGCAAAGTATTCACAGTGGCCGCGGCGGCTTGTTGTTAGAAATAGGGTGATAGCGGTCGGGCCCTTCGACGCGCCGATGGCTGGGGGCTCGATCGTGTTGTAGCGGGTGTATTGGAACTTCAGGAAGAAACGGCGGAGCACTTCGAGCTTGGCGGCGAGGGAGGGGTGGTCCGCAAGTTTCAGGTCAGCCAGGACTTGGCGCAAGGCGGCGCGTTCATTGGCATGCACGTCCAGATCGACTTCCGGCCATGGCGCGGTTTCCGCAGTGGCGGTGTCGCCCCAGACCACGCTGCCGTCGATGACGGGATCTTTGGGAAATATTCTAACCGTTCCGAGCGAGTTCCGTTCGATGGCGTCCACTTGGAAGTCGCGGAGGTAGGCGGCATTGCCTGGCAAGGGCAGCGGGGAATTGATGGTGGCGGCACCGCGCAGGGAGAAGCGCGGCAGTCCGGCACTGGCCGCCTGTTGGCCGGCACCGGCGCGCAGTGGATAAACGGGCGAGGAGTTGCCGGAGTCGACGGGCATGAGGGCTTTGAAATCACTCTCGGTGGTTGCCAGATCCGGTGGTGTTAGATTGATCCAAAGACCGCTGCGGTAGCGGTTGTAGCAGGTGCTGCGCAGGAGGGCGGGGACCGGGTTGCCGGATTGCGGGCGCAGTCGCCAGTGGATGTTGGCGGATTGCTTGATCTCGCCGAGGTGGCCAATGGCGGTGCGATAGTGACTGGGATTGAGAAAATCATCGTAGCCCTTCAGGACACTCAGGTTGAGCCAATTGTATGCCATGGCGAGACCGATTTGGCCGAGGACCGCGATGCCACCGGCAACCAGCAGCAACACGACAACTGGCAGCACCCGGCATCGCCCGCTGCCAAGCAGCGCCCAGAGGGTGATAACGAGCAAACCGGGGAGAAACAACCCTGACTCCGGGCGTTCGCCGAGTGGAGTCGCTGCCACCATCACCCCGATCAGATAGACGTGGCCAAAATTGAAATGCACGGCGGAGGGGTCGAGGCCGTGGCGATGCTGGAGTTCGCGTTGCTTGCGGGTGAACAAGGCGAACGTGCGGGCCGGCAGGCCCTGGCGCAGGCCGAAGGTCTGGACGAACTGCAGCGGCAACAACAGCACGGGCAACCAGCCGAGGAGCTGTGGCACCATCAGATAGGGATCGCCATCGATCCAGATGAATACCATGGACAGCGCCGCGGCGATGATGCTCAACTGCCAGGCGCGGGTGCACGCGGCATCGTTGAAGTCCCAGCGCAGGCGTGTCCAATGCGCGGCTTCCACCATGAATGCCAGCGCCAGCCCCAGCAGCCCATGCCCGCTCAGCCCCCCCCAAAACAGGAGCGCGGAGCCCAGCAACAAACGCGGTGGTGGTGGCAGGGTGGTGATGGCAGCGCGGGGTTGATTGTTAGATTGGCTCCCAAAGCCGGGTCGGCAAGCGCCGCAGGTCGCGGCCGAGCTGACCGCTTTCGATCCAATGGCCGGGGATGTTGGCGGCGGGGGGACCGTTGCCGACGATGATGGGCACGCAGATGACCCCGCCGAGTGTCAGGGTGCGCATGAAGGCGGCACGGCTTGCATCCCAGCCCGTGAAGATAATCACGCAACAGGTGAGTTCATCACCATGGCGCAGCACCAGGCGTGCCAGCGTGTCAAAGCCGGGGTTGGCCTCGGGTTCCACCGCGGCGAGTACTTCTAGCAGTTTTTCCGCCCGTGCCAGGCCGCGCCCGGCAGTGACGTGGTGGGCTTGATCCCTGATGAACATCAGGTCCAGCAAGGATTCGCGGGTATCGATGGTGGCTGCAAATGATGCCGCCACCGCCACCGCATCTTCAAACAACGCGCCGGCTCCGCATTCCGGAAAAGTATCCAACACCAGACCATAGCGCGGGTAATGGGTGTCTTCCAACTCCTTGACGATCGGGCGCCCGGTGCGGGCCCAGCTTTTCCAATGCATCAGCCGCAGCGGATCACCCTCACGATAGTCGCGCAAGCCGACAAATTCGCCCGCATTGCCTATCGCATTACCGGTGGCATCGCCGCCGATTTGAAAGCGCGCGTCGCCGGGCAGAGCGATGGGCGGCAACGCAAACCGCCGTGGCAACACGGTCAGGGTGGTGGCCGAACCCTCCACTTTGCGGCAGCGTTGAAACAGGCCCAATGGATCGGGTAACAGAACGCGCAGGTCATTGAGGCGGATCACCCCGCGGCGCAGCGGGGTGATTTCTAGAGTGACCCGGCCCTGTGCGCCGGCGGCCAGCTTGAGCTCGGCATCCGATCTGCCGCCCACAAACCATCGCTTGCGGGACATCAGCCATTGCCAGCGGTAGTAAACAAAGGTGCGGTCAAACGCATTGCGCTCATCCTCCCCCGGCTCGCGCTGCCCGGCAAACTCGGTTAGACCGGGCCGGTTGTCGGGCGCGGTTTCCATCAGCCACGCGCGGCGCAACCGGCGCCGGTCGGTATTGGTCACGTGCAGGGTGTAGCGCAACGCCTCGCCGACCGTGGCATGGCGCGGGATCTCGCGCCATGCGGCCACGGATGCCCGCCGCCGCATGGCCAGCGGCAGGCCCAGCGCAGCCATCCCGAAGGCCAGCGAAAAAAGTTGATAGACCGACTGCCGTGGCTGGCCCACTCCCAGCACGCTGCCTAACAGCAGCACCAGAGCCAGGCCGATGCCCGCCGGGCAAATGCGCCGCGCGTAAAAATGGGTGATGCCCGCCCCCTGGAAATACGCCCGGTGCAGCACGCGCAGGAATGTCAGGCGGGGTGGCGCGGCGGGTGCTGGCGGTCCGTGGCTCATGGCTGGGTCCGCCGCCTCACACAGGCACCGGCGTTTG
>JBILFE010000150.1:0-7308 GCA_044351705.1 Luteolibacter sp.
GCTGCGCCGGTTTTTCCAAGCTCGCTAGCGCTCGCCCCGCGTTCTAAATCAATCAGTGACCTCAGTGCAATCAGTTCTTATCAGTGGTTGTCTTGACCCGCACGGCCTCAAGATCCCGCGTTCTCACGAACGCGCCTACCAAGAAAATCCAAAATTTAAAATTTAAAATTCAAAATCAATCAGACCTCAGTGGTTGTCTTGGTCAGCATCATCTCCCATTCCCCCGCATTCTCGCGAACGCGCCTACCACTCGAAGCCTCAATCACCTTTGAATTCATGAAGTCCGGACAAGAATGTCGTGACTCCTTATCCCAATCGCCTAGTTTCATGCCAGCAAGCCCCTAAATCATCCATGCAAGTCCACCCCATCCGCTCCACTACAGCCGGTCGCCCGGTTGCCGCCGTATCAGCCATTACCGCCCTCGCCTTGGTGCTGATTTGCAGCGGCAGCCAGGTGTTTGCGGCCAAAGCTGCAGGCGAGCCAGCCGATCTAACAAAAGAACCGCCGACCGACACCAAGAAAAGCTACAACCTGGGGCCCACCGGGGCGCTGGGCTGGATGCACGTCGAAAAGGCGATGACCGAAAAGAGCCGCCAGATCCTCGTCACCGCAGTCGAAGCGGGTTCACCCGCTGCTGGCAAACTGGAAGTGGGCGACGTGATTCTCGGCGTCTTCGGCCAGCCATTTGCCGAGGATGCCCGCAAGTGCTTCGGGCGGGCTATCGGACAGGCCGAGACCGAGGCCGCCGGCGGCCGGCTTCCTCTAACTGTCTGGCGCAAGGGCAACACCCAAAACATCGACATCAAATTGCAGGTGATGGGCAGTTACAGCGAGACGTCCCCCTACAATTGCCCCAAGGCCAGGAAGATACTCGATCAAGGCCTCGCCGTGATGGCCAAGAATATCGGCAAGGAAAACAGCTTTCACATCAATGAACTTGCGTTGCTGGCATCCGGCAAACCCGAGTATCTCGAAGTGGTCCGCAAGAGCGCGCAGGCAATCGCCCGCAGCACGCCTGATGTCGAGACGCTGTGGCAGGATTCCAGCAAGGGCGGCATGAAAACCTGGGGGCACGGCTATAACAATTTGTTCCTCTGTGAGTACTACCTTGCCACCGGCGACAAGTCCGTACTGCCGGCCATCCGCGCCTACACCGCCACCATCGCCCGCGGCCAGGGGTTTTTCGGCACCTGGGGCCATGGCTATGTACCTCCCGGCTATGCTTCCACTGGCACCAAAGACCGACTCCACGGACCGGTCCCGCCGTATGGCCCGGTCAACGCCACCGGCCTGCCCTGCCTCATTTCGCTCATCCTCGCCGACAAGTGCGCCATCCAGGAGCCCGAACTCAAACCCGCCATTGCCCGGTCTAACAAGTTCTTCGGTTACTACATGGGCAAAGGCTTTATTCCTTATGGCGAGCACCGGCCCGGCATCGGTCACGATGACAACGGCAAAACCTCAATGACCGCAATGGCCTTTGCGCTGCAAGGCAAACAACCCGAAACCCACTTCTTCTCGAAAATGGTCACCGCCTCCTATGAATCCCGGGAATGGGGACACACCGGCAATGGCTTCAGCTACTTGTGGGGACCGATTGCCGCCAACTGTGGCGGCCCCAAGGCCATGGCCGCCTTCATGAAGGAACTGCGGTGGTATTACGACCTGGCGCGACGCTGGGACGGCGCGTTCGTCAATGTCGAAACCGGCGGCGGCACCGCCAGCAGCTATCACGGCATGCTCGCCGCCACCGGATGTTATATGTTAGGCTATGCCGCGCCCTTGAAAAAAACCGCCCTCACCGGGCGCTATTCACAGCCGGCCAACTGGCTCAGCGATGCGGACATCAGCGAAGCCATCGCCGCCGAACGCTGGCTCGGCGACAACGCCCACGCCAAGCGCACAACCCAACAATTGCTCGCCGGCCTCGGCTCATGGTCGCCATTGGACCGCGCCCGCTCAGCGGAGGAACTCGGCAGACGCAAGGACGACGTGCTGCCCCAATTGCTGGAAATGACCCGCGGCAAAAATCCCAACGCCCGCCTTGGCGCGGTCAATGCCATCGGCGAACTCAAGGGCCGCGCCGCGCCCGCGCTCGACACGCTGGCCAAGCTGCTCAACGACGATGATCGCTGGCTGCGCGTGCAAACCGCCGAGGCCCTGCGCAATATCGGTGCCGATGCCAAGCCGGTGCTGCCGCAAATGCTCAAAGCCACCGCCGTGCAGGACGAAACCGATCAGATGCAATTCGCGGTGGGGGCGCTCTCCTATGCATTGTTCTATCCGGGCGGGGCCTATGGTCCCAGCGGCATTCTATCCAAATCCGTGGATGGCGTCTCCAAGGATCTGCTCTATCCGGCCATCCGCTCCGTTGCCATCAACCCGGACTCCGCCGCCCGCGGTTGCCTGCGTTCCACCTACACCCTCTTCACGCTGGACGACGTCCAAGCCTTGGCCCCGGAAATCGTGGCCAGCATCGAAACCATGGCCCCCGCCAACACCATGTTCTCCAAGGGCGTGCGTCTCGCCGGCATCCAAATGATGGCACGCCTCAAAATCGAGGAGGGCATCCCCCTGACCATCATGCTCATGAACATCAAGGACTGGGGCAAGGGCTATATCATCCAAACCTCCCTCGACGTCCTCAAGCAGTACCGCGGCGCCGCCAAAGCCGCCCTCCCCGATCTCAAAAAACTCGCCGCCGATGTCCCGAAAAAAATGAACGACAAAGCCCAAGCCGAACACGACAAACTGCTGAAGCTCATCGAACTCATCGAAACCGACACCACCCAGCCCAAACTTGTTAGTTTGAAGGCTTATCTCAACCCGAAAAAACCCTGATCTGAGAACGGTTTTGACTTCTTTGCGGTCAATTCCATTCTAACATTCAAGGTCAACCGTTTTGCCTAACTTTTCTCTTCATTCACTAAGACACGACAGGATTGTCGTGGCTCCTTAACCCATCGCCAAGACTCAGCCCACATCCGCCCACCCCGCCATGAAACGAGATATAGTATTGGCCGCCATCCTCGCGTTGAGCCTCAGTGCCAGCGCCCAAACCCCGCCACCAGCACCAGCACCAGCACCAGCACCAGCACCAGCACCAGCACCACCAGCGCCGGCGCCCGCCTCACCTAACAAAAAGCCGCTGCCCGCCCCCAAGGACAACAGCAAACTGCCGGTCATTGCCGGAGCCAATCTCGCCAAGCTCGAGGCGGCGCTGCCGGCCAAGGCGAGCGCCACCCCCAGGAAGCCGCGCAAGGTTCTGGTGTTCTGGCGCTGCGAGCAATTCTTCCACGCCGGCGGCATCGCCGGCGCCAACAAGGCGATCGAGTTGATGGGCACCAAAACCGGCGCCTACACCGCCGACTTCAGTCGTGACTATGCCTCGCTGGAAGGTGTCAACCTCGCCAAATACGACGCCCTGGTCTTCAACAACAACACCCACCTCGACACCTTCCCATGGGGACTCGCAGAAACCCAGAAACAGGCCATCCTCGCCTTCGTCCGCAGCGACAAGGGCATCGTCGGCATCCATGCCGCCACCGATAACTTCTACAAGTGGCCCGACGGCCAGAAAATGTTAGGTGCGGCGTTCTTCGGCCACCCGTGGGCCGGTGGCGGCACCTGGGCATTCAAGCTCGATGAACCGGCCCACCCGCTCGTCAAGGCCTTCGGCGGCAACGGCTTCAAGCTCAAGGATGAGATCTATCAATTCAAGGAACCTTACAGCCGCGCCCATTGCCGCGTGCTGCTGAGCATCGATCTGGCCGACGCCGCCACCGACGCCGGCGGCAAGCGCAAGGCGCGCAAGGACAACGATTACGCCGTCGCCTGGATCAAGAAGGAAGGCGAAGGTCGCGTGTTCTACTGCTCGCTCGGCCATGACATGAACGTCTTCCAGGAGCCGGACATCCTCAAGTTCTACCTCGATGGCATCCAATACGCACTCGGCGACCTCGCCGCCGACGCCACACCCAAGCAGTGACATGGAAACAAGTTCATGAAAGCAACCCAGCCACAAACCTCCCGCCGCACGTTTCTCCATCAGGTGCTCGCCACCGCGGCGGCATCACCCTTGATCCTGCCATCGCGCGTGTGGGCGGCCCCAACCGGGCCGAACAGCAAAATCACCATGGGCTTCATCGGCACCGGCAACCAGGCCAACGGCCTGCTAGGTGCCTTCCTCAGCCAACCGGGAGTGCACGTGCTGGCGGTCTGTGACGTCAACACCGGGCGCCGCGAGGCCGCCAAAAAGCGCGTCGACGATGCTAACAAGAACACCGCTTGCGCCGCCTACAATGATTTCCGCGAGATCATCAATCGCAAGGATATCGACGCGGTCTGCATCGCCACCCCCGACCACTGGCACGCGCTCACGACACTCGCCGCGCTGCGCTCCGGCAAGGATGTCTATTGCGAAAAGCCGCTCACCCATAACATCCACGAGGCGGTCGAGGTCATGCAGGCCGTGGATGCTAACAAGCGCGTGTTGCAGACCGGCTCGATGCAGCGCTCGATGAAGGAATTCCGCGTCGCCGCAGCGCTGGTGCGCAACGGCGTGATCGGCAAGATCAGTCACGTCGAGTGCGCGTTCGGAGGCCCGCCCAAACCGGCCACCGACCTGCCCACGGAACCCACCCCGGCGGGCTTGGATTGGGACCTGTGGAGCGGCCCGGCCCCGCTGCGCGGCTATAACAAAGCCTTGTGCCCGTTCCCTAACGGATTCGGCAGTTGGCGCTCGTTCCGCGAGTACGGCTCCGGCGGCGTCGGCGACTGGGGCGCGCACCACCTCGACATCGCCCAGTGGGGCCTTGGCATGGACAACAGCGGCCCGGTGGAAGTCCTTGCCTCAGCCAACAAGTCCGGCTGCAAACTGGTCTATGCCGACGGCGTCTACGTCGAGCACAAGGGTGGCTTCGGCGTGCATTTTCACGGATCTAACGGCGAAGTCCTGGTCAACCGCGGCAAGTTCGTGTTAGTCGTGGACGGCAAGATCGTGGCCCAAAGCGGCAAATACGCGGGCCCGGCCACAACGGAATCATCCGCCGAACCGAAGCGGGCCAGCTCCACCGAAGGCGAGGTGCAGAAAGCCGAACGGGCCTATCTGAAGGACGCCAAAATCCAGCTCTATGTCAGCAAGAACCACATCTCCGACTTCATTGAGTGCGTTAGAAGTCGCATGAAGCCGGTCACCAGTGAAATCGTCGGCGGTCACAGTGCGATCTGCTGCCATCTGATGAACCAGAGTTATTATCACAACGCGGGTTTCAAATGGGATCCGGCCAAGTGCGGGTTTGCCGGCGGCACCGGCGACCCGCAGTGGCTCACCCGCGACTACCGCAGCCCGTGGCGGGTGTGAAGATGGGAAAAGCACTAAATTTCAAGCATTAAATCCTAAACGGAAGACGAAGATAGATTCAAGAGAACGCGGGGGTTAGAGGTGAAGTGGACCAAGAAAACCACTGAAAAGAACCGATGACACTGAGAGCACTGATTGATTCGGAGGCACCACACTCCTGTGGTGCATGCTGAGGAGTCATTCATGGTCGGTGCCGGGACGCTCGGCCCCATGGATTTCCCTCCGCCCGACGACAAGAGTGTCGTCGCTCCTTATCTCGGCCTGTCCGCCGCCAAGTGAGGCGGAAGCTTCATCAACGTATCCAACCCAGACGCCCGTTCTAACCAATCAGAAGCCCCGTCCCAGATGTCACCCGGTCCAGCCCGCCGCCGCGAGGCAGCATTCTTGACCAAAACTGGAACCAAAACACCGCCACGGGCATTTCAACCATTCGCGGTTATCCGGCGGTGCACTTCCTCGGTTAGTGTTTGGATTCGCTCGCTCATGGTCCGGGTGAGCTCGGTCAACTCGGTGTTTTGGCGCATCAATTCCAAGAGCTGCGCCGTTTGCACGGCAGCGAGCGCCTGGCGTTGCTCGCTGGCCAGCGCGAGGGCTTCACGGTGTTGCGCATCGGCATCGGCGTGGGCCTTGTCGCGATCCGCCTGGCGCGTCTGTGCGAGCAATATCAGCGGCGCGGCATAAGCCGCCTGCAAGCTGAATGCCAGGTTGAGCAGAATGAACGGATAGATGTCGAAATGGAAAATGCCCGTCGTATTGAGCACGATCCACACGCCGACGATCAGGGTTTGTCCCACCAAAAAAACCGGAGTTCCGAAAAACCTCGCGAACGCTTCCGCTTTGAGCGCAAACCAATCATTGCCGAAAACCGGCGCCAGATGCGCGTGTGGCGCGTGGAAGCGGAAATGATTCCTGTTGCCGGCAGGCGCGGTGGGCGGGGGGGCTGCGTTTTCCATGGATCGAGCATGCACCGGGTTGCCACCGCCGTCCAGAGATGTTAGGTTAGTGAGGATTCCGTAGGATAGACTACAAAAGGTTGGGCATGCAAATAATACCACTGATGCCACTGACCCCACTGAGGACACTGATTATATCGATCTATTCAGTGGATTCAGTGGTTCTCAGTGTAATCAGTGGTTCTCTTTTTCCTCATATGATAGCGACTACCGCAGCCCGTGGCGGGTTTGAGATGAATACACATCCATCTCATAGATCGACCAGTGATACTTGGCGTTCTGGCCGGTCTGGGTGATGCGGATATAGCGCGCGGTTTGACGCGGGAAGCTGATGGTGGTGATGCCGAGCTGGCCGGATCCGGTGGCAATCGGACTGCCCCAGTTGTTGCCGTCTGCCGAGACCGCAACGGCATACTTGTCCGGCGAATCCCACAGTGCCCAGGTGTTATCCAACACGATCTTGTCAAATGTCTGCGCCTGTTGCATGTCCACTTGGAACCACTGGCCCGGATGCTGGGTTTGGGTCAGATCACGCCAACCGGTCCAATGGTCGCCATCCAGGGCATTGACGACCGCCACATCGACCGGAATCTTGCCGCCACTGAAAGGAAAGATGCCATCCGCCACCGAGGCGGTGGCCGTCCATGATTTTTTGTCAAGTGGCGTGTCATTGGAGGCGGGCGGCGGCAGCGGCTTGGGCGAGGTGAGCGCCAACGTGCCGAGGCCGACAAATTTCCAGGTGCCCGGGGCCGCCTTGAACTTCACGTAGTCAGCATCCTCACCGTCCCAGGTGACGCCATCCACGGTGCCCCTGACAATGCCGTCCCAGATGGGTTTGCCATTGAGCGTGATGGAGGTGAGTTTGGTGAACGCGCCTTTGGGGATGCCGACAATGGCGGTGGTGTCCGCCGGCGATGTCAGATTGAGCACGTACTCGCCGGCGGATTTTTTCAAATCCACGGCGACGTTGCCCTTGATGGTTGGCACCACCA
>JBILFE010000302.1:0-5140 GCA_044351705.1 Luteolibacter sp.
AGGCGCAGCCCATTCGCCGCCGCCGTCGACACTGCGGGTGAATACGCCAGTGGTTACGACTTTTTGTTGCTGGAAACTTGCCGGTGCCTCGATGGTGCTCCACGGGCTGCCGATCTTGGCCGAAGAACCGCTTGGTGGGGCTCCAGGAGTCTCGAAGCTGCCGTTCATCACCGGCACCTGCAGCATGTCAGGGTCCAGAACTTTCAGCGGCAGTTGAAGGGTCGCCTTGCCGATGCTTCGATACATCTCGTTGGTGCTGTCACCGCCGGCACCATCGTAGAATACATACAGCTTGTCTCCAACCGGAACCACCGTGGGCATGCCGATGCACTTATGGCTCCATGTGGAATTGGAACCGTCCATTACGATGGCCTTGCAGGCGGGATTCCAGTGATTGACGTCGTTTGTCCAATAGACCCAGACGGCGTCCGGACACACATTGCCAATATGATTGACAAACAAAAACCAGGTATTGCTGGTTGGCTCGAAATACACTGAGGAGTTCTCGAGATTTTCCGTAACGGGCAAGGCCGGCGTAGGTTCAAGCGTCCACTCGCCATTGAGATCCTTGGTGCGCGCGATGGAGATCGTACGGCGTACTTTTGCATCCGCAGCACCGAAGAACATCATATACTCACTGCCCTGCTTGATGATATGACCCGGATAGGCGGACATCGAATAATACGTGCCTTCCTTCGTGCTGAAAGGGACCGGATCGTAACGCTTCGTCCAGGGACCCGCCGGAGACTTACTCGTTGCGTGCAACGCCAAATAGGGGGCGATGGGAATCTTGTCAGTACCTCCAGTGGTGTTGGGGGTGCCCAGATAATACATATGCCAAAGATTCTTCTCATCCTTGATGATCCAAGGCGAACAAGCGGCCGCCGAGTCCGACACGCCGGGGCCGAATTCAAGAAGAGGCCCCTTGCGCTCCCAGGTTTTCAGATCCTTGCTCACCGCCAGGCACGACACCCACCCTTTGGCACCAGCGCCGTCGTAGTACAAATAATAGGTTCCATCGACGTAATTGATCATGGCCTCGCGGGCATTCATAGTATCGCACTGATTGGGGCCCTTGCCGTATTCCAGGAACATGCCCTGATCCACGGCGTTCAAACGATACGAGGGATAGGGGCGGCCATCCAAGTAGCTAACAGGATTCTCGACCGCAACCAAGCCTGTGCCGGACGTGCTGGCCGCACTGGGTTTATTGCGATCCAGTGCAAACTTCCGGAGCGGCTTGAACTGCTGTCCGTCATCTGATACCTGCAACTCGGCCTCCACACGAACCTGTTTAGAAGGATGAACGACCAGGCTCCTCGCCTCAAACGGCGCCGCAAATTCAAATGTCACCGCTTTCGGTTCACGTGTCATCTTCGCCCCGCGTGCCGCGGCATCATCCGCATCGTGCGCAGGTGCCGGGAACGCAAGGACCGCCAGGTCCTGGAAATCGCCGTTTGGCTGGGGCAGTTTTCCTTCGAAATGTTTCCCGCCGGCCACCCGCATTTCCTGCTGAGCCACGTAACGCATCGCCTGCCCAGGCTTGATCCATGGGCCACCGGACTGGCTCCAGCCCGGGCAGTTGAATAGTCCGATATCAACCCCGATCCGGCCACCCTCCCTAACGGCATGTTCTATATAACCCCACCATTCATCGGACAACGACTTCAAATCCAGGTTTGGAGCCGCGCCGCTCTGCCCGTTGATAATGCCGATGTAACCTTCGCCGATACCAACGCGCTTCATCGCTTCCAGGTCGCGGGTAATACCTTCCTTGGAAATATGTCCGTCAAGCCAGTACCAGTAACAGCGCGGCTTAGTGCCGTCCGGCGGATTGGCGAAGCGCTTCTCAAGCCCATCCTGTGCAAAAGCTCCTGTAGCAAAAGCATAAACCGTCAATATGCCAATCAGCATTCTTTTCATTATTTACTCCCTCTCTATTTCGTTTCGCCCGTCTGCATATGTTTCAATGCTGCCAAGTTTGTTGATTCCTCATTGATCCCGCCCT
The DNA here is from genome assembly GCA_044351705.1 of Luteolibacter sp. Taxonomy (GTDB): domain Bacteria; phylum Verrucomicrobiota; class Verrucomicrobiia; order Verrucomicrobiales; family Akkermansiaceae; genus Luteolibacter. The sequence continues at coordinate 2,009 of JBILFE010000302.1, forward strand.
GAGGGCAGCGGGTTTTCCTGTTCATGGACCGGTCACTTGATCCCGTCGGAGGTGACCGACTGAATCGCCACCGGACCTAACAGTCCTGATGATAGCAACCCGGATCTTTCTGGAGGGTTGGCGGGATTAATCGGGCTGAAAGCGATATTGCTGTGGGTGTAGCGTTTCTCCTCGGGCAATGAGGCGTCGCCGATCCGGCGGTTCGGCCACAGATTGATCACTTCAATTTCCAATTCGTTGGCACCGGTCTTCACCGCACTGGTGATTTCCACGCGCCAGGGAGCCGTCCACACGATCCCCAGATCCTTGCCGTTGAGCTTCACCCGCGCGGTGTATTTCACGGAGCCAAGGTCAAGGAACAGTGGCGCTGCACTCTTACTGGCTTCTGACTTCTGACCTCTGACTTCTGCCGAAAGGTTGAAAACCTTCCGGTAGATCGCCGTGCCGGAGTAGAGCTTGATCCCTTCCTCGGGCCGCTTGATCCAATCATCGAGCTTCTCGAAATTCACCTGACCGGGCCCACCCCACTTCGGGTCGAACGTCACCTGCCACGCTCCCGTAATTTCCTGTACCGTGGCCAACGCCGGGAAATTCGGGCTCTTGACTTCGCTCTTCTGACTTTTCTTCTGGAACACCACGAACATGCTTGCATACGGATCTAACTTCAATGGCACGTTCGTTAGCCCGTCCTTGTCCTCAAACTCCGGCAGTTCGCGCACCTTGCCCGTCACCGGATCCCATAACTCGGGCCGCATGCCGCTCACGCGGAAAGTGCAGGAAGCCTTCTCCACGCGGTTCATCCGGTTGGCGACATAATAGATCTCGGCACCCTTGTCGCTGCGGTGGATCCAGTCGATGAAGCTATCCGGCTTTTCACCGGCATAACTGAAATCAGGTTTTACACCTGCCTTTGCCAGAATCTCTCTGGGTGTGATGCCCCATACCACGCGCCCTTTTCCAACAGCGTGTTCCGTCACCGTCTTGCCATCGCAAGCGCCCCACAATTCCGCGGCCAATGCCTTCACTTCCTGATCACAACGCGGATAGTCGGTCAAGCCCGGTGCCGCTTCAGGCTTGGGCCCGACCAGGGTCATGCCATCGCTCACCAGCTTCTTGAGCTTGCGCAACACCTCGACGGTCATGGTCGTGCTGTTGGGAAGGACCATCATCCGATAGCTCATGCCATCGGGCAGGACGATCTTGCCGTTCTTCGCATCCAGTCGTGTTAGAACAATTTCCGTGTTGCAGACATCATAATCATAGCCAGCTCCGAGCGATGGTTCGACATGCTTGGGCTGGACGAAATTGGGGCACTGATCGCCGTTGTAGAACAACACATCGGCGGCAAAAAGCCCCTGGCGCAGCATGTGGCTGCAGCGCGCGATGTAATCATTGAAGGAGCGCACCTGGCTCCACCAGGTGACCTTGCGGTTGAAATAGGTCCCGGAGCAGAATTCCGTGCCGGGGTATCCTTCATCGCTGCGCGTGGCGCTGGAGAAGATGAAGAAGCTGTTAATTCCCTCGCAGAAGGCCCGGTCGGCGGTGGGTTTGAGCGAGGCAGGATACTCCTCCCAGTGAAAGTTTTGCAGGGCTGAAAATGCTTCGGCTGCGACGATGGGCTTGCCATAGAGGTGGCCCGCCGAGGCGGCTTGCTTGGTGGTCTTGTTCTGCTTGTCTTCGGTCCAGAGCCCACACTGCCAGAATTCGCCCATGGGAATGGCGCAGCGGCCGAGATTTTTGAGGGCGTCGAGGGACATCCACTTCGGACAGCACTGGCCACCGGCCTCGCTCTGCTGGATGATGCCCTTGGATTCTGCCAGCTTGGTGAGGCGGCCGAAATAATGTTCGGCCACGCAATCGGCCACGGTCCTGCGGTAATCGTAGAGGAATCGGTCGGTGAACCCGGCACTGCCCAGTTCCCAACCAGCCAGGGCCGGCAGATACGGCACGGGATCATAGCCGCGGTATTTCTTGAAATCGTCACGGAAACCGGCCGACCAGTTAGGCATCTTTCCCTCCCAACTATCAATCTGCACGGAACGGAAAACTTTGCCCGTCAAGGAGCCGGCTTGCTCGATGAGCGGCGCGCCGGCATTGGAAAACTGGAAATCCATGGCTGCGGAGTCCAACGGATCGGCTTCCAACCCTGCCCCGGTGGGCGACGACCAGTTGGTCACCTCGCCCGTCATGGTGTAGCCGGTGCGCAGAATGGTCCATTTGCCTTCCGGGACATCCCACTCCAGGACGCCCTCGGCCGTGCATTTGGCGGTTAGATCGATGATGGATTTCAGGGCCACGGTCGCACCCGGTTCCGCCGGCAGCAGCGGCTTCATCGGCTCGGCGCAGATTTCCTTGATGGGAGTTTTGACCGCATCGCCAAAGGATTCCTGCACGATCTTATACGTCAACTGCTTCTGCCGGGCCGGGCTGGATTTGGTCGAGGTGTTAGGGAATGCCTGGATGGCGATATCACGATAGAATTTAGGATCGCCGGGCTGCTGCAATTTCTCTTTGAAATGCTTGGGTCCGGTGACGACCACTTCAGAACTGACCTGTTTCTTGCAGGCATTCTCCGGTTTGATCCATGGGCCGCCGGCATTCCAGCCGCTGCACAGGATGGCGCTGACGCCCAGGCCGAGCCGCTCGGCTTCTTTGACGGCGTGCTTGAAGAGGGCCCGCCATTCCGGGCTCATATAATCCGGTCCTTTGCCCCCAACTCCCGGACCGCTGATGCTGTAAACGGTCACGCCGCCAATACCCTGGGCCTTCATCGCTTCCAGGTCGGCGGTGATGCTTGCGCGGTCGACCTTGTCGCCCAGCCAGAACCACCACGTCCACATCCGCGCCGCATCCGGCGGCGCGGCAAATTCATTTTTCAGATCTCCGGCCGTCAGCAGCATGCTGCTCCAACAAAACACCACCGATGCTGTGAAATTGATTAATCTTTTCATAAATATTTTCAGTGGATTCAGTGGTTCTCAGTGTAATCAGTGGTTCTCTTTGCCCGAATATGTTAGATTCTTTGCGTGTCATCTAAACCAAGGACTGGTCAGTAGCTAGTTCCATCCCGTGAGGCTTTACGGATTTTTCCGGCCCTCACACTGCACTTCGTTTTCGACGATCCATTGAACG
>JBILFE010000151.1:0-7235 GCA_044351705.1 Luteolibacter sp.
TATCGGATGCACGATCTGGGGGAGTTCATGAAGGCGCTGCTGCAGCGGTTTTCGCGGTGGTTCAATGCGAAGCACGAGCGGGTTGGCACGTTGTGGGAGTCCCGCTTCAAGAGCGTGCTGGTGGAGGACGGGATGGCATCTCGGACGATGGCGGCCTACATCGATCTCAACCCGGTGCGGGCAGGGATGGTGACGGATCCGGCGGAGTACCGCTGGAGCAGCTACGGCGAGGCAATGGGCGGCGGACCGAGAGGCAATGGCAAGAAGGCGCGGGCCGGGCTGGTGCGGGCGCTCATGGCCCACAAGGGGTACGGTGCGGACGCGAAGCACTGGGCGGGCAAGGTGTCGAAAGACTACCGGATGCTGTTGTTGGACGAGGGCGAGGAAAAGTTGGAGGAAGTTAGAAATGCCGCGGGCAGCCTGGAAGTGAAGGTGGTTAGAAAAGGCATGAAGAAGGCAGCGGTGGAGGCGGAGTTGGCGCAACTGGAGCGGAGCCGGGATGTGGCATTGAGGAAGATGCTGCGGTGCCGGGTACGGTATTTTTCGGATGGTGCGGTGCTGGGGAGTCGGGAGTTTGTGGACGGGGTGTTCCGGGCATGCCGGGAACGGTTCGGGGACAAACGCAAGAACGGGGCGCGCAAATTGCGGGGGAGCGGAGCGGCGGCAGCCGGAGTTCTCTGGAGCATTAGGGACTTGCGGAAAGGGCTGATCCATGGATAGATTCAGAATTCTAAACCCATCAGTGTACTCAGTTCTTTTCTGTGGTTTCTTGGTCCGTTTCACCTCTGCCCCCCGCGTTCTCATGAACGCGCCTACGAAGCTCCCCCCATGGTCGGTCATCGGCGGACATTGCGCGGTAATTCCTTGCTACTGCGCGGCGGGCGCAAGAAAAACTCCGCCCATAATTCAACAATCCGCTTGCCAAGTCGCGCATTTCAAGCCTAGTCCCTGACGCCACAGCCCTTACCGCTGCCATCCACCATGGGAAAAATACTCATCATCGCCGAGAAGCCCAGCGTCATGACCGACCTGAGCCGCGCCCTCGCCAAACCGCTTGGAAAGTTCGACAAGCAGGGTGCCGGGCGCGATATTTTCTACGAAAACGACTCCGCCGTCATCACTTCTGCCGTCGGTCACCTCGTCGAACTCCGCATGCCGATGGGCCCGAATGGCAAAAAGCTCCCGTGGAAATTCGAAGTTCTGCCGGCCATTCCGGAAACATTCGATCTGGACCCGATCCCGGACACGGAGGCCCGCCTGAAACAAATCCTCAAGCTCGCCAAACGCAAGGACATCGACCGCATCGTCAATGCCTGTGACGCCGGGCGCGAGGGCGAACTCATATTCCGCTACATCCTCGACATCGGCGGCATCACCAAGCCGGTCCAACGCCTGTGGATGCAATCGATGACCAACAACGCCATTCTCGAAGCCTGGGAGCACCTACGCAGCGAGGCCCAGATGCGCCCGCTTACGGATGCCGCCAAGTGCCGCTCCGAGTCCGACTGGCTCGTGGGCCTCAACGCCACCCGCGCGCTGACCTGCTTCAACTCGCGCCACGGTGGGTTCAACATTACCGCCGCCGGCCGCGTCCAGACCCCCACTCTCGCCATCCTCGCCACCCGCGAAGCGGAAATCCAAGCATTCACGCCGACCTCCTACTTTGAAGTCCAGGCGACCTTTGCCATCGCCGCCGGTCGCTACATGGGCAAATGGATCGATGAATCTTGGAAAAAGGACGATACCAACCCCCACTCGCGGCCGGAGCGGCTGTGGGAGCAATCCGCCGCCGAGACGATTCGCGGCCGCTGCGAAGGCAAAACCGGCACCGTCACCGAGGAAAAAAAGGCGCAGTCCCAGATAGCGCCGCAACTCTACGATCTAACGACCTTGCAGCGGGAAGCCCCGTTTTCCGCCAAGGGCACCCTGCAAATCGCCCAGGCGCTTTATGAAAAGCACAAGATGATCACCTATCCGCGGACGGATTCGCGCTACCTCCCGGAGGATTACTCCGCCAACGTGCGCGAAACCATACAGGAGATCGCCGCCAGCGGCCACCCCGTCGCCGGCTTTGCCGCCGCCGTCCTCAAAGGGAGCCAGGACAACGGGCCCCGCCTGAGCAAATCCCGCCGCATCTTCGATAATAAAAAAGTATCCGACCACTTTGCCATCATACCGACCGGCAAGACCGCCAAACTCTCCGACACCGAACAAAAAGTCTACGACCTCATCGTCAAGCGCTTCATTGCCGTGTTCTACCCAGCAGCCGAGTTTGAGCAAACCACCCGCCTCACCCGCATCATCCATGGGACGACAGGCGTCCCGCCTGTCTGGGATGACAGCCGCCCCGGCGGTCAATCTTCAGCCACGCCCCCTGCCTCGGACATATTCAAAACCGAGGGTCGCGTCCTCGTCAAACCCGGCTGGCTCGAAGTCTACGGCCGACGCCCCGGCGTCGCCGCCGGCAAGGACGACCTGGTCCCCGCCACGCCCGGCGAGTCCGCCCGCGTCGCCGCCATCGAGGTCATCCACGAGCAAACCAAACCCCCGGCCCGCATGACAGAGGCCACTTTGCTATCCGCCATGGAAGGGGCCGGCAAACTCATCGAAGACGAAGCACTGGCCGAAGCCATGGCCGAGCGCGGCCTCGGCACTCCGGCCACCCGCGCCGCCACCATCGAGGGCCTCATCGCGCAAAAATACCTTGCCCGCGACGGCCGCGACCTCCACGTCACCGGCAGCGGCATGCGCCTCATCGCCTTGGTCCGCCAAATGAACATCGAAGGCCTATACTCGCCCATGCTCACCGGCGATTGGGAATTCAAACTCCGCCAAATGGAACACGGCCACCTCCAGCGCGCCGACTTCATGCGCGAAATCACCGCCTACACCAATGACATCGTCGCCAAGGCCCGCAAACTCGCCGCCGATGCCAAAAGCCAACCCTTCCCCGACCTGCCCGCCACCTGTCCGATCTGCGGCGCCCATGGCCTCAAGCAAACCGATGCCACCTACGAGTGCCGCCAACCGGAGTGCAAATTCCAAATCAAAAAACACATCGCCGGCCGCCTTCTATCGGAGCCGGAAGCCATCGAACTGATCACCACCAAATTTGTCGGCCCGCTCACCGGGTTCAAATCCAAGTTCAACAAGCCGTTCGATGCCGGCCTCGGCCTCGACGCCAAATTCAAGGTCAATTTCGTCTTCGATAACGACGAGCGCGAGGCCGCCCCCGAACTCACCGAAGAACAACTCATCGCCGAAACCACTCTAACCGACGGACGCCAGGTGCAGGTCTATCAAACCGAAAAGGCCTACCACATCCCCGGCCTCGTCACCAAGAAAGAACCTAACGGAATCCGCGTCGGCCGATCCATCCTGCAGCGTGACATCCCCGTCGCCCAGGCACTCAAGTTGCTCGCCGAGGGCAAAACCGACCAACTCCGCGGCTTCGTCTCCAACCGCACCAAACGCAAATTCGACGCCCGCCTCACCTTTGACCCCGCCACCGGCAAAATCGGCTTTGAATTCGAGCCCCGCCCGGACAAGAAACCTGCCGTCAAAGCCGACCCCGGGGCCGCCCCGCCCCCGGCGAAAAAGGCCGCCAAAAAGGCTGCCAAGAAAGCCTCAAAGAAAGCCCCCGTCAAGAAGGCTTCAAATTGACGACTCATATATCCCACTTGCGGGGATTTAGGACTTTCCACTTCTTTGATTTAGAAATGCATTCATGGCAAACCCACCGAAGCCGTTTACGGCAGCTAGCCGAACCATCATGACCGTGAATCACTCCATTGTTCAGAACTCAGCATTCGACCTGACAATGGCCACGGGGGCGAGCAAGTTCAATTCCCTGATATTGGGGTAAATCGCGGCAAAGAAACCACTGAGGAACTGAGTACCACTGAGAACACTGATCATTAATTGATATATATTTCAGTGGTTTCAGTGGTCATCATGGCAATCGCAAGTACCAGAATCCAACGCTTGATTTGTATATAGCTGAAGGACGGGCAACTATCTGCAGCCATCTGCCGGTCAGGTCAGAATCAAATTTGACTTTCGCCACCTCTTTCATCGAAGGCTCCCATGGCGCACATGAGTTCGCTGCCACCAATGCCGAAAAGAGAACAAAAACTAGCTTTTTCATTGTATGGCAATGTCCCGCCGCCGCCATGTTGTCGCAGAAAAACTACCCTTTTTTCCTGACATGACAAACGCTTAGATTTTTTTGAATTTGCCGTGCGAGCTGGCCCAACCCATCCAGGCGCTGGCGGAGGTCCACGCCCGCTGCCATCCGCATGGACGTCTCCCAGCAGACTCCGCCCAAGACGGTGGCGATGTCCCTAACGAAAACATCATGGAGCCTGAAAATCTTGCCACAGACAAATAGTCGGGAAAAGCTGCTGATCCGTAAGCGTGTTTCTCAGCGCTTTCCTCTCAACCACCCTAAAAGCCAGATCACGACCAGCACGATGGCGGCGATCCACAGGAGATGGAAAAGGGCACCGGTCACGGCGAGGGCAACGCGAAGGACGACCCATGCGATCATCAGAAGAACTGCCAGGATGAGAAGCCCATACATACGGCAATATTGCCTGGCGTGCGCAAAACGCAAATGAGAAATGTCAGGGCATGGCCCCCCGCTCGCGCCAACAGCACCTGCCAAATAAATCGCGATATCGGGCTGGCCTGGCTCTAACTTCCGCTGCGGGCACCGCTGCAGTAGCTGCGGGTTGTCAGAACGCAACCCGGAGAGCTTGACCTTGCGCCGCTGTTCCTGTGACATCCGCCCATGTCGTGACGCTCACCGAGGCTGCGCCAGCAGGCGTCTTATGCGCCAGCAGACTCACCCAAACCGGAAAACTCAGCCCATGCCCAACATCCATCTCCCCACGCGGCAGTCAGCCGGTGACCGTTTTCGCCAATGCACGTGGATCATTGTCGCAGCCATTGCCATTCTGGTTGTGACCGCAGTAGGGGAGCTTTGGATGGGGCGGTTGCCGCTCGGGCCGGACGGCAGGTTCGGATTGTGGGAAGGCAACATCTGGAGCAGCGAGCAGTCCCAACGCTTCGCCGATCCCTATACCTTCTCCCATGCCATACACGGCATGCTGTTCTATGGTTTTCTCTGGCTTGTCGCGCCGCAAATGCACGTGCGCCACCGCTTCGTCTGCGCCCTCGCACTGGAGGGCGCGTGGGAGTTACTCGAAAACTCGCCGCTCATCATCAACCGCTACCGTGAGGTGACCATTGCACTGGGGTATGTGGGAGACAGCGTCTTCAATTCGCTCAGTGACATCCTTTTCGCCGGCCTCGGCTTCCTTTTGACTTGGCGCGCCCGGATTTGGGTGACCGTCGTCGCCATTATCGCGATGGAGATCGGCACCGCGCTGGCGGTGCGGGACAACCTCACCTTGAACATCATCATGCTGGTGTATCCCATCGACGCGATCAAGGCCTGGCAGACCGCCGGATGTCCACTGCCGCAATCATGAGCGATTGTCGCCGTGCGCATGCGCATTGCCTACACCCAGTTCCCGGACCCAAATATGTGTGGATTGAAACGAACCCCATTTCTCGCCGGCGTCGGTCTGCTGATCCGCAGTCAACTAGAAAATGACTGTCATTATACTTGAAGCCCTGATTCTCGCCAGGCGGCTGTGACTTTGTCGTTGCTACCCACCCGCTCAGCCCTTCGACTTCATCCCCTTGCATGACCCGCGACGAACTCATCGATGAAATCCACAAGGTTGATGCCTTGTTCAAATCCACCCAGATGCAAGGCGAAATGCAGGCGGCGCGGGGTGCGCGCGAACCCCTTCACGCCCAGCCCGCCGCCGCACCTCGTCCTGAGGTGGAGTTCAAGTTCTCCCTCAGCGTCTGGCATAACGGAAGCCTGGGAAGGCGCGGACGAGGCGGCGCATTTCGAGCTTCATGAGGGTGGCGGTAACGACGTGGGCAGGCAGGCCGCTGAGTTCGATGATGCGGTCGACGGCGGCTTCGTCCCGGGTGACGGCGGCGAAGACCGCGGCTTCTTCCGCGGGAAGCTCGGGGATGGAGGCGGGTTCATCGCTGGGTGTGGGCAGGCGGGCGAAAGGGAGTTCGCCAAGGTCATCGAGGATGTGGGAGGGATCGGCCACCAGGGTGGCCCCCTCGCGGATGAGCTGATGGCAGCCTGCAAAGGTGGGTTTGTCGATAGGGCCGGGGACGGCGAAGACCGGCCTGCCGTATTCCGTGGCCAGATTGGCGGTGATGAGTGAGCCCGACCAAGCCGGGCACTCGATGACCAAGACGGCACGGGCCCAGCCGGCGACGATGCGGTTGCGCATCGGGAACGTTTGCTTGTCCGGGGCGGTGTGGAGCGGGAACTCGGAAACGACGGCACCGTTGCCGGCGGCGATTTTTTCGGCGAGGCCGAGGTTTTCGGGTGGATAGAGTTTGGCCAGGCCGGAGCCAATCACGGCGATGGTGCGGCCGTTGGCTGCCACGGCGGCTTCGTGCGCGGCGGTGTCGATGCCGCGGGCCAGGCCGGAAACAATGGTGAACCCGGCGTGCGCAAGTTGGTAGGCAAACTTCTTGGTCGCCTGCGTGCCGTAGGTGGTGGCGCGGCGGGACCCGACGATGCTGATGGCGTGGCGGTCGCGCGGCTCGAGTTTGCCCCAAACGTAGAGCAGCAGCGGGCGGTCATAGATATCGCGCAACGGTGCCGGGTAATCCGCATCGTCCTGGGTGATGATGGCAATCCCGCGTTGGGCGGCTTCCGCAAGCTCGGCGGCAGGGTCGGCGTGGTCCTGCCAGGCGTGCAGAATGGCGGCGGTTTCCTCGCCGATGCTATCGACGCGCATCAGGCGGTCCTTGGCAGCACCGAGGATGGCGGACGCATCACCGCCAAAAGCTTCCAGCAAACGACGCACCCGGATCGGGCCGATTTTCGGCAGCAGGTTGAGAGCTGTTAGTGATTCGAGCGGGGTCATGGGGAATTGCTGATTGATTCGGATAAAACACAGTCTGTACGACAAAATACACCTAGCAAACGGAGAGGGCGCTGGGAAGCAGGAAATACGCAAGCGCGAAGCCAAGGCAGGGACCCTTCTCCGAAAGGTCCGGTTGGCAGAGTGGCACCCACCCGGAACGGATCGGCGCTTCCAAGAACCTCAGACCCGCCATCCGCCGGACCGTTCGGAGAACGGTCCCTGCCTTGGCTTCGCGCTTGAACATGGGCTTTAACTTTTTTG
>JBILFE010000311.1:0-5081 GCA_044351705.1 Luteolibacter sp.
CCGGCGGTTAAAATCGCGACTTTTTTCGGTTTCATGATGGTGGTGGAATGAGTCTGTGGTTTCGAGTGATCCAGTGCAGGCCGGAAAACGGCGCTCACTTAGCGGCCGGTGTATCGTCTGGCAAGTCGTTTTCAGGAGTTTTATTGTGCGACCATGAGGCGGACGCACACCTTGGTCCCGGGGCTCTGCGGATGGTGACTGGCAAGTGATCCGAAGCAGAACCGGCCATGATGGTCACCGGGCTGGCAATGTCCGCGGGAATCGTCAGCGCGGTCCAGCCAGTTCTCCTTTTTATAAGGCGATTTGTGCCAAGGCGTTCTCTATCACTTCTTTGCGCCGTCCCTGCGCGGTCTTGAGAGCTTCTGACAGAGGCTCTTTGGCGGGACTGCCAATCGACACCAGGCCGGCCGCAGCGGCATCGTTGAGTTGAGGTTTGTCTGCGGCGAGCAGCGCGATGAGCTTCGCTACCGCATCCTTGCCGGTGATCAGACGCAAGCGGGCAAGCAGAAAAATTCTAACGGACTCCGGGCGCCCGCCCGTTGCCTCATCTAACAGGATTGCGGCGAGCAGTTGCCGTTGTGACTCCTGCCCGGGGGTGCCGACCGAACTAACGAGGGTGGTCACAAGGAAGCGGGCTTTCCAGTCGCTGCCGTTATCCACCTCCCGCAGGGTGTCGATCAAGCCAGTGATGGCAGCCTTGCCGCCCTTCAAAAAGGTTTGCACCAGCTCGGTGCTCAGGTTCGCGTCGATCGCTGGCATCTTTCCACCCTGCAGGTCGGGCAGGCGGTTGAGGAGGGCATTGATTTCGATTGCAGTCATGGGTCAAAGGGGTTGGTTGGGTTGGTAGGGATGCTTACAGATGCCATGGGGCCCGCATGGGTTGCTTGATGAGGCGGTTGGCTTCCTCATCGCCGATGGCGACTTCCTTGACGGGGTCGAATTTGATCGTGCGTCCCGTGCGGATGGCGACGTTGGCCAGATGCATGAGGCAAACCGAATGATGGCCGACATCGGCGTTGCCGCCGGAGGGTTTGCGGGTCTTGACCGCTTCGCCAAAGCCGAGCAAATCCGGTTCGTCGGGAATGGCATCGAGCTTTTTGAGTTCCTCCGCATTGAGGTCGCTGCGCTTGATTCTTTTTTCGGGCAGCCCGGACGGCTCGCCCCATTCCCCGCTTTCGATCAAGAGTTCCACTCCGTCGGCGTATTTCAGGCGGACCCAGCCCCACATTCCAGTGGCATCCGGATGGGCGGGCGGGGCATGGGGAATGATCTCGACGGGATGGGTGTCGTCCTTGCCCATGGCGTAACAGATAGGATCGAGGTGGTGCTGTCCCATGTCCCCGAGGCCGCCGCCATCGTAGTCCCAGTATCCACGGTGCATGCCGCCAAAGCGCGGCGCTTGGTAGGGGCGCAGCGGGGACGGGCCGCAATACATGTCCCAGTCGAGAAAGTCGGGCACCGTCTGGGGCTCCACCGCGATGGGCCCCGACCACATTCTGACCTTGAAGTCACCGCGTTTGACGATGCGCACTTCGCGTCCGTTGACCAGGCCGGCGCGGATGATTTTGCGCATCTCCTTGTTGGCACCGTAGCGCCCGTAGGTGCCAAACTGGAAAATCCGGCCGGTCTGGCGGGCGGTTTCGGCCACCACCCGGCCCTCGGCGACAAAGCGTGTCATGGGTTTTTCGCAGAGCACGTCCTTGCCGGCCTGCATGGCGAGGATGGAGATGATCGCATGCCAATGCGGAGGGGTGGCGATGGCGATGATATCGACGTCCTTGCGCTCCAGAATCCGGCGGAAATCGGTGAAGAGGGTTTTGTTATCGGCCTTGCCGAGCCACTTCACATCGCACTTGGCGACGTCTCGAATGGCGAGTCCGTGTTTGCCGCTCAAATCCCCGTAGGTGCTTGGCCCACGCCCGCCAACACCGATGAGGGCCGCCCCGAATGTCTCGCTCGGCGGGGTGTGGTTAGGGCCGCCCAACACGTGGGGTGCCACGATCTGAAAAAGGCCGGCTCCCGCAGCGAATTTCAAAAATTGTCGGCGCGGCATCGGTTCGCATTCCGTCACCTGAGTTTCCGTCAAGGGTTCCTGTTTCATAGTTGCAAGCGGACGTGTTGTTGCCACGACTCCTCTGTTAAACGGGGCTGGAGGGCGCAATCGATCAATTATTTTTCGGGTCATTGGTCACTAGTCACTGGTCACTGGGAAAGAGGAAGATTTGGCGACCTCTTTTTCTTCACCAATGACCAGTGACCAGTGACCAGTGACCAGTGACCAGGACCGTGGAGATTGGCCAAGTCACCATTTGGATCTGCACCTGCCGTCCCAAGGGGGGTGAACCCGCTGCGGTGACTCCGGGCGTTTGCGCCTCGGCTCGGAATCCCACCATCCACCACGACACGGCCACCGCCGCAGCCATACTCAACATACAGACGGATAATTTTTTCATAACCGGTGAATGTAACCGATCCCCCGCATCCATGCCAACATAATTTCCCTATAGCGGACCGACTGCTGTCCATTCCAGCGCCACGATTGCGATGGGCATTGAACATTGAACATGGATGGAGGTCGGGCGGTCGGTGCTCGTAACATGGCACCGATGTTGCCATACATAACGAGCGAATCCGCAGCTTGCTCCGGCTGGCTATTTGCCGAGATACTTGGCGACGGTATGGCAGCGGCAAAATCACGGACCAAAGCCGCATTCTAACGAATGCGCCTACGGCAGACCGGCGCGGAGCACTTCGACGGTGCCGCTGCCGGCTGCGGTGGACATCAGGTAAACGCCATTCCAGCCTTCGCGCACGAGCCAGCGGATTTGCTCGGCGGCGATTTCCTGGCCGACCTTGGTCTGATCGGACACGTTAGGCAGCGCGGCGAAGCGTTGCAAAATCGAGTCAGGGATGACCACGCCAGGGACGCGCGCCATGCGTTGGGCATGCTCGAAATGGGTCAGCACCATCACGCCGATGAGAAACGGTGTCTGGCTGCGGAACTTCTCCAATGCCGCCAACGGCGCGTGGTGGAAGGCGGGTTGCGTCATGATGTAATCCACGCCGTTGTCGATTTTCTGCTGCAAGCGCGACAACTCACGCCGCATGTCGTGCGCTTCCGGTTCGACGCCTGCGCCGATGGTGAAATGCGTGCGCGGGTCGGGTTGCTTGCCGAGCGGCACGCCGCCAAAATCCACGCCGGCATTCAAGCAGGCATGCGTGAGCCGGATCATCGCGATGGAATCCAAGTCAAACACCGCCGCCGATCGCGGGTAGGTGGGCGACATTTTGGGCGGATCGCCGGTGACGAACAGCACGTTGTGAATGCGATTGGCGTGCAGGCCGACCAAGCGGCTTTGCACGCCCATGACGTTGAGGTCACGGCCCGTGAAGTGCGGGATGAGTTCCAGCGCATCGCCCGTTGTGGCGTTCCAGTTGAGGTGTTCGCGGATCAGGTGAATGAAATCGCCGGGGGAAATCAGCGGGATACCTCGCGAGCCATCGGTGAAGTCCACCGCATCCACCAAGCCGCAAGCCGCCAGCTTGGCAATGAAATCCACCTTGTTTTGGATGATCTTCGGGTCGGTCCCGCGCGGCGGCAACGCCTCGATACTGACCACAAACCGGCCGTTCTTGAGTTTGCTAGAAAAGGCGCCATTGAGGATTTTCTCCGCGTTGGCCACCGGCGGCAGGGTAGTGGGCGCCGGCACCGATGCCACACGCGCGGCGACATGGCGGGATTGGAGGTAGTTGTGCATCTCCTGGATGTGGGGCGGATGCATTTCGCAGCAACCACCGATCAAGCGCACGCCTTGATCGGATAGAGTGCGGGCCATCTTGCCGGCGGACTCCGGGTTGACGGCAGTCATGAGGCGGTTGCCGATGCGCTGGAAGCCGGCGGCATTGGGCATCACGACCAACTGGATGACCCCGGAGCGAACCGGCGCGGCATCCTTGACAGCGGCCACGAAGGCCTCCGCGTCCCATGGCGCGCAGCAATTGACTCCCGCGACAGCCACTCCAAGCGCGGCCATGCGGTTGACGAAAGTGACGCTGTCGGGATCGGGCGCTGGCCCGGTACTGCCGGCGCGAAGCGTCATCTCCGCGATCACCGGCGGGGCATCGGGTAGGGTGCGGATCAGGCCGATGAGCAACTCGAGTTGCGGCAGCGAGCTGAATGTCTCTAACAGAAAAGCATCCGCGCCGGCGGCGATGAGCGTCTCAAGCTGCTCGCGATAGCAATCCGCCACCGCCTCCGCCGTGGCGAGCGGCTTGGCCACCGGTCCGACCGAGGCCAGCACGAAGCAGGGTCCGGTTTCGCCATGCTGAGACTGATATTCGGCGATGGCGGCGCGGGCAATTTCCACGCCGGCGCGGTTCACTGCGGCGGTTTTGCCATCGAGGCCGAAGGGTCCCAACTGCTGGCGGTTGGCGCCGAACGTATTGGTTTTGAGGCATTGCGCGCCGGCCGTGAGGTAGGCGAGGTGGACTTTGCGGATGAGTTCGGGTTGTTCGAGGTTGAATGCCTCGTAGACGTGGTTGGTTTCCGAAAGCCGCCCGGTCAACTCGAACAAATACGATCCCATGGCACCGTCGGTAAGCAACGGGCGTGACCGCAGTGTGGATAGAAAATCAGCCATGGGAGGAGGGTGTATCACCGGACTTGGCAACAGTCAAAAGCAACGACAACAAAAATCCCAGCGCCAGCAGGCCGGCACCGAGGCCGAAGGCGTAGCCGGACGCCTGCGGGCCGTAGCTGTCTTTGAGCCAGGCGATGACTTGCGGGCCGACCACGCCGGCGGCCGACCAGGCGGTTAGAATGCAGCCGTAGAGCACGGGCATCAAGCGTGGGCCGAAGGTGTTAAGGACAAAGGAAGGCATCACCCCGAAGCCGCCGCCGTAGCAGAGCAGGATGTAACAAATGAGCGCGCCAAACATCCACGGGTTGCCAACCACCATCAGCGCGATGAAAGCGATGACTTGGGTGGCAAGCATCAGGCGGAAGGTGCGGATCTGGCCAAGCCGGTCGGACAAGCCGCCCCATGAGAACCGGCCTAACCCGTTGAACACGGAACTCACCG
>JBILFE010000002.1:0-21641 GCA_044351705.1 Luteolibacter sp.
CGGACGAATATCTGCGTGTTGGGGTTGGCTACATCGGCATTCTCATGAATCCGATCACCGAAAGAGTCAACATCCCTGGCGAGAACCAGCCATGGTTTGCCATTAAAATCCTCCAGGTCGTGCCGGACTCGCCCGCCCACAAGGCCGGCTTGCTCGTCGGAGATTTACTCCTCGGTGTGGATGGCACGGTTTGGCAACAGGAACATACCTCTGCTGTTGTCAGTGACAAAATCAAGTCCTTGAAGGCCGGCACACGCATAGCCGTCAAGTTGCTTAGAGACGATAAAATCCTGGATGTGCCGCTGGTGTTGGCACGCCGCCCGGCGGAGGACCAGCTGCCACAGTTCGGGTTTGGCATTAAAATGACACCCGAGGCCGCCGCCGCCGCTGAGCGTGCAGCCACCGAGAAGTATTTCCGCAACTGGCTGGCCCAGCGAAAACCCAAGGAATAACGCGCGCCATTCGTGGGTATTAACCATCGACATTGGCGGAATATGTGCGATGCTGCCCTGACATTCTCCCCATCCTCATCCATGATTAGTCTCCCGATTCGCAGAATAGCCACCACCGTGGCCACGGTAGTGATATGCAGCTCCGCCTGTGGCCAGCAGGCGGACTTCAATGAGGTTGGCAAGCAGATGGCGATCACCTTGCAAAACAATCATTTTTCCCGTGTCCCCTTTGACAAGGAACTCAGCCAACGCTTTCTGGACGGATACCTGCGTGATTTGGACTACCAGCGACTTTATTTCACCCAGTCGGATGTGCAGGGGTTCCGCGCGAAGTATGGGGACACGCTTCACACCATGCTGTTGGAGAAAAAATGCTTGGTGCCGGCCAAAGATATCTACAGCGTCTTTTTGAAGCGGGTTGAAGCCCGCGTTGCGCTCACCGAAAGACTGCTTCAGGACATCGACTTCGAGTTCAACGCCGAGGAGTCCGTGGCTCGGACGCGCAAGGAAGCCGCATGGCCCAAGGATGAGAAACAGGCGGCCGATCTGTGGCGCTTGCAGGTGAAGGAGGCCGTGTTAGGTGAAGTGCTGCGCCGCGAACTCCTGTCCAAACTTGCCAAAGAACAGGGCAAACCCGATCCCAGTAAGGGTGATCGCGATCCGAAAGATAAGATCGCCCTGCGCTACAAACGATTCCTCAACAGCGTCAGGGACGTCGATTCCGAGGACATCGCAAATTTCTTCCTCAGCGCGGTGGCCACCACCTACGACCCGCATACGGATTACATGAGCTTCCGCGAAATGGCACGCTTCAAAGACGGAATGAAAAACGAACTCGTCGGCATCGGCGCGCTGCTGCAAGGCGAGGAAGACGGGGCCACCAAGATTATGGGCATCGTCGTTGGCGGGCCGGCCGACCGTGAAGGTGCTCTCAAACTCAACGACCGCGTCGTCGCTGTGGATTCACTCAACACCAAAAAGCCAGAAGATATGATCGACATCATGTTTATGAAAATCGACAAAGTGGTCGATCTCATCCGCGGCAAGGTCGGCACATCAGTGGCACTCAAGGTGGAGCCAGCCGGCGCGCCCCCGGGACAAACCAAAATCTACGTGATCGAACGCGGCAAAGTGGAACTCAAGGACGAGCAAGCCCAAGGCCAAGTCATTGAAATGAAATCGCCAAAGGGGGCATCCCGGCGCTTCGGTGTGATCACCTTGCCGTCCTTCTACGCGGATTTTGACGAAGGCAAAGTCCGCTGCTCGATTGATGTCGAGCGGATCCTCATGCGCCTGATAGAAGAAAAGATCGACGGCTTGATTTTGGATCTCCGCAATAACGGGGGGGGGTCATTGGATGAAGTCCGCCGCATGACTGGATTCTTCATCGACCGCGGCCCGGTGGTCCAAGTCAAGGACAACCGTGGCAGAGTCCAAGTCAAGGAGTCCGAAAATCGCAAACCCATTTACGAAGGCCCGATGCTCATTCTCACTGACAAGAGCAGTGCCTCAGCCAGCGAGATTCTGGCGGGAGCGCTGCAGGACCTGAATCGTGTGGTCGTGGTGGGTGAGTCCTCCACCTTTGGCAAGGGCACGGTTCAACAACCCATGCCCATCGCTGAGATGATGCCGTTTTTCGCGGCCAGGGACCGGGCCGGCTTTCTCAAACTCACCATTCAAAAATTCTATCGTCCGTCGGGGTCCTCCACGCAAATGGACGGAGTGGTTCCCCAAGTGGTGCTGCCGAGCGTGATGGATGGCTTGGAAATCGGTGAGGCTTTTTTGGACAACGCGATGCCGCATGATCGCATCAGTCCTGCGCCAGGATTCAAACCGTTGGACGAGAAGGCCCTGTTCATTGCCCGTCTCAAGGAAATGAGCCAGGCGCGCGTCAACGCGTGCAAGGACTTCGCTTACATTATTGAGGATGTGATGAAGAGCAAAGACCGCCTCAAGGAAAATAAAATCGCCCTCAACAAACTCACTCGCGAGCGGGAACTCGCCGAAGCTGAAACCCTCCGCCGCGACCGCAACACGGAACGCCGCGCTCGCTTTGCCAAGGTTGCTTCCGAAGACAAACAAACATTCCGCTTCCACAAACTCACCCTTGATGACCTGGATAAGGGCGCGGACATCCATGAATACGACCCGGCGGCCGAAAATGCCGATTACATGCGTCGCGCCAAGGACGAAACCGCAGATCTGGATGACTCCCCCAAATGGCCATCGGGCCTTGACCCCGTGAAGCGGGAGTCGATCATGGTACTCAAGAACCTGGTCGATCTAACGGAAAATGCTCGGATGGCCGGCATCCTGAAGAAAACCCCTGATGAACACTGATGGCCGGAGTTGCGGCTAATCTTTTATCAGTCCGCGAGCGGATTCATGCCGCGTGTCGCCGCGCAGGCCGCGCAACCGACTCTGTCGAGTTGATAGCCGTCTCGAAAACCTTCCCGGCGCAGGCTGTCCGTGAGGCATACGAGGCTGGCCAAACCCTCTTTGGTGAAAGTCGCCAGCAGGAAGCCGCACCCAAAATCGAGGCGCTCCCAAGCCACTTGCACTGGCACTTCATCGGTCGGGTTCAACATAACAAAGTCCGCAAGCTGCTGCCATCCTTTGATGTCATTCACGCCATCGATGCCACCCGCCTCGCCGCCTATACGGATGAACTGGCCGCGGAACTCGGCATATTTCCCAAAATCATGCTCCAAGTCAATGTGGCCGGTGAAGCTTCAAAAGGCGGCTTCGATCCCACCCACCTCCGTTCACAAATGGAGGCGATCCTGCGCCTGCCACGCCTCGATATTCTCGGCCTCATGACCTTGCCTCCCGCCGGACCGGATGCGGAAGCCGCCCGCCCCTGGTTTGTTAGGTTGCGCGTGCTGCGCGATGCCCTAGAACAAGAATTTGCGGTCCGCCTGCCTGCCCTGAGTATGGGCATGAGCGGGGATTATGAAGTGGCCATCGAGGAGGGGGCCACTCACGTCCGCGTCGGCTCGGCTATCTTTGGCGCGCGCCACTCACGCATCGACGGTGAGCTGGGATAAGGACGAAAATAATTCAACTTTCTTGTTGCAAATCAGTCTCAATTAGAGCAATTTGGGCTTGTGAAGCTTGCGCTTGCAAAAGAATTGGAATGCGACCCAGCCCTGACGCTGCATCAAGCGCGGGTGGGAAGTGATTTGCGGATTCAAATGCTGAGTGGACCCGAGTGTGAGCGTCTGCGGGATCTCGGGTTTTGCGAGCAAAAGCAGGTGAGGAAGCTGGCTGGTGGGCGGAATTTGATCTGTTCGGTTTGCGGCACGCGACTGGCCATCAGCAGCGAGCTGGCAAAGCAGGTGCTGGTTGAGATTGCGCCGGCACAGCGCTGATCTAACGCTCATGACCGATCCTTCCGAAGTGGCAGCGACGATTGCGCTCATCGGCAACCCCAATGCCGGAAAGACCACTTTGTTCAACGCTCTAACAGGCGAAAACCAGCGCGTGGGGAATTACTCCGGCGTCACCGTGGAAGTGCGCTCGGGGACGTTTTTCACGCCTCATGGGCGCAAGCTGCGGGTCCTGGATTTGCCGGGATGTTACTCACTGCGGGCGGATTCACCGGATGAACGAGTCGCTGTGGACGCACTCACGGGCAAGCTGGCTGGCGAACCGAGCCCGGATTTGGTGGTGTGCGTGGTGGATGCCTCCCATCTCGAACGTCACTTGCAACTGGCCCTGCAAGTCGTGGAGCTCGGTCTGCCCTGCGTGTTGGCCCTCAACATGATAGATGTGGCGGAGCGTTCCGGGTTGCGCTTGGATCCGGCCAAACTCGCCGATGAGCTTGGTTTGCCGGTGGTCCCCATGCATGCCAGCGCGGGCAAAGGCGTGCTCGAGTTGAAACAGACACTGCGTTTCCCCCTGCCCCACGCCGCAGCGGCCACCTGGCTCGCCCCTGGAGTCGAACCCGCAGCGGCGCGGCGCGACTTTGTAAACCGCTTGTGCGAGCTCGCCGCGCGGCGTCCCGAGGCGCATCAATTGACGCACTCGGATCAGGCGGATCGCGTGCTGCTGCATCCGGTTTTCGGATGGGCCTGCTTTGCCGCGATTTTGTTAGCCGTGTTCTGGTCGATTTTCAGTTTTGCGAAGATTCCCATGGGCTGGATCGAGAGCGCCCAAGGCTCACTGGGCGAGTGGGTGAAATCGCTGCTGGCCGAGGGCGACTTGCGTTCGTTGTTAGTGGACGGCGTGATCGGCGGCGTGGGTGGCGTGGTGATGTTCCTGCCGCAGATCATGCTGCTCTTTCTGTTCATCGGTATGTTGGAAAGCACCGGTTACATGGCGCGCGCGGCGTTTTTGATGGACGCGGTGATGGCCAGGGCCGGCTTGAGTGGCAAGGCGTTTCTGCCCCTGTTCAGTTCCTATGCCTGTGCCATTCCCGGAATCATGGCCACCCGCACCATCCATTCCGCCAAGGAGCGCCTGGTGACAATTTTCGTGGCACCATGGATGAGTTGTTCGGCTCGGCTGCCGGTGTATTTGCTGATGGTGCCGTTATTGCTCAATGAGGCTGAGGGCTCGTGGAAGCAGGCACTGGCGATGTTCTTTGTGTATGCGCTAGGCACCTCTAGCGCCTTTGTGGTGGCGCGGGTGCTGCGCGGGCGACTGGGCCCGGATGACAGCGCCACCCATTTCTTGTTGGAAATGCCGCCATACCGCATGCCGCAGTGGAGTTATATCATCCGCCATGTGTTAGAACGCGCATGGGCCTTTGTGCAGAAAGCCGGCACCTTGATCCTCGGACTCTCGATCCTGTTGTGGGCCTTGAGCACTTATCCCAAATCACCCGGCGCCGATGCTGCCGAGTCACTCGCCCATAGCACCATGGGCCGCATGGGCGCCTTGGTCGAACCGCTGGTCAGGCCGCTCGGTTTCGACGGCCGCACTGGCACCGCGATACTTACATCATTTGCCGCACGAGAGGTATTCAATGCCTCAATGGCCATTCTGTTCCGGGTACAGGATACGGGGGATGAAAATGCCAAGCGCGGCATGCTCCGCGAGGAAATCGCGGCGGCCAGATGGCCGGACGGTCGCCGCTTGTTCACACCGCTGTCGACGATATCTCTGTTAGTTTTTTACATCTATGCCCTGCAATGTCTGCCTACGGTCGCCGTGGTGGTCCGCGAGTCCGGTTCGTGGCGCTGGGCCCTCGGGCAATTCGCATTCATGACCGCCTGGGCCTGGCTTGCCTCGCTGCTGGTCTATCAAGGAGGCCGCATGCTCGGATTGTCATGAACCCCGACTGGCAATCTCCCATCGCCGCCGTGCTGGTGATCCTCACTGCCATCGCATTTCTCTTGCGCTGGCTCCGGGCCAGGAAAAATCTCGCCAGCGGGGGTTGCAGCGGTTGCCCCAGTTGCGCCAAAAACCCCCGCCAACGAGATTGATCCAATCCCGAAATCCAAACCAATAATCTGTGAAATCTGTGAAATCTGTGGTGTTCTTTCCCCATTGCAGGAATGCAACTTCGGTGCCGGGTTCATTCATGTTGATTTATTCATAAAGTCGAAAAATAAGCATTTACGAAATGTTGCGGGCACGTCAAACTCTGCCGTCCCGGCCCGGTGGGATGGCGATGCGCGCATGCCAGCAAGCCGATGGACACAACGAAATCCACCCGACACCCTAACCCAATCATAGATCAACATGAAACTGCAAACCGTCGTACTCACCGGGGCGCTGCTGGCGTTGCCGCAATTGCTCCAGGCTCAATCGTTCACCAGCCATTACGTGCCGGGTGTGGAGGGTATCAAGGGTGCGTCGTTGCCACCGCCGGGGTTTTACCTGCGCGATTACAACGCGTTTTACTCCGCCGGGCGCTTGAATCAGCCGAATGGCCACAAGGTTCCCGTCGATTTTGACGCGCTGGTTTACGCCAATGTCATCCGCGGCATCTGGGTCACCGACTTCCAAGTGCTTGGCGGCAATTTCTTCATGGACGCCCTTGTTCCTCTCCTACAAACCGATATCAAAGTCAACGGTGCGCAAGACGGTGATTTTGGGCTCGGTGATATCTGTATTGAACCCGCAGCCATTTCCTGGCACGGCCCGCAATGGGATGCCGCACTTGGCTATTCCATCTGGGTGCCCACTGGCGAGTCCAAGCCGATGAGCCCCGAGCCGGGCAAAGGTTTTTGGGGGCACATGCTCACGGCGGGCGGCACGGTTTATTTCGACAAAGAAAAGACCTGGGCGCTGTCGATGCTCAACCGCTACGAAATCAATCAAGAGGAAGAAGACACGGACATTCGGCCCGGCCAGCAGTGGACGCTCGAATGGGGCATCAGCAAAAGCCTGAAGCCTACAATCGACGTCGGTGTGGTCGGCTATTACCAACTCCAAACCACCAAAGATGGCGGCTTGGGTGGGTCTGATGAATACGACCAAGTCCTTGCCTTCGGCCCTGAAGTGAGCGTGTTTTGCCCGAAAATCGGTCTCTTCACCTCGCTGCGCTACAACTACGAAGTGATGGCCAAGGATCGTGCACAAGGCCAATCCCTGGTGCTTACTCTAACGAAGGCGTTCTAACCCCGCACGGCATGCGCGTCAAGTTAAGGGGGTGGTTATAAAAACCCACCGGGTTCTGGTAAATCGTGTCAAAGAAACCACTGAATCACTGATTGCCACTGATACCACTGAGAAGAATTTTATGATTATTTCAGTGGCATCAGTGGTCCTCAGTGCATTCAGTGGTAAAAATCGTCACCCAAAATCATAAAATCCCGTTAACTTGACGTGCATGCCCGCACGGGTTAAAGCCCTCGCGCCGCTTCTCCACATAGGCGCATTCGTCAGTATGCGGGGGGCAAGGTCATCGCGCCGGGCAATCCTGTTCAATTGACCTGGTAAGGAAAATAGAAACCACGGATTACACGGATTAAGAAATTCGAACCGCAGATGGAAGCGGATGAGCGCAGATAAATCAGAAAACCTCTCTTCATCTGCGTCTATCTGCGTTCATCTGCGGTTGAATACTCTTCTCTTCATGCTTAAGCGAACGGTATTGACCGCGCCGGGTGTCGCGCCTGGCGCCCGACGCGTTCGCGCATTCCTGTAGCTTGACGCGGCGGGCACGGGCCCCTACTCTCACGTTATGCCGAAATTTTCGCCGTGGCTGAGGGCCGCGCCAGTATGTTGGTTGCTCAGTGCCGCATGGGCGGTCGCACAGCAGAATGCCGCCCCTGCGGAACGCGAGGCCGCACGGAAGGCGCTTGATGATGTTAAAACAACCTTGGTCTATGTGCAGAAGCGCGTGCCCTGCGCGGAGGAGGCCGCAGCCTTGGCAGCCTTGGAGCGGCGCTTCACGGCGGCGGAGACGGCACCCGATTTGCTGGATATGGCGGAAGCGGCGGCCAAGTTGCGCCGCCGGATTCTTTTCGCGCATCCAGCATTGGCATTCAACGACCTGTTGTTTGTCGAGCGCGACATCATCGGCGGCGACTACTACAACGGCGAATCGGCGATGGACCAATGCTTCGGCCACAACGCCCGCAAAGGCGGCGGGATCTATTTGTTAAAAAACTTCAAGGCGGAGGCCCCGGAGTTGATTGATGTCGTTAGGGGACTGTCGGTGCCGTCGGGCACCAACACCGGCATGCCGCTCAGCGAGGGCACCTTCATGTCGCCGGACCTTGGCTATGACGGCCACAGCATCGTGTTT
Organism: Luteolibacter sp.; assembly: GCA_044351705.1. GTDB lineage: Bacteria > Verrucomicrobiota > Verrucomicrobiia > Verrucomicrobiales > Akkermansiaceae > Luteolibacter. The sequence goes on from JBILFE010000002.1 coordinate 8,155, forward strand.
GCCTGGAGTTCCGGCGGGCGCGAAAAATGGAAACCGGAAAACCGCTTCAATTTGTTCCGCGTCGATGTGGATGGCACGCATCTGGCGCGCCTGAGCGACGGCGACTTCGACGACTTCGACCCGTGCTGGCTGCCCGACGGCGGCATTGCATTCATCTCGACGCGGCGCGGTGGATTCGGCCGCTGCCACCCGCGGCCGGTGCCGACGTACACCCTTTTTGGCATGCAGGCGGATGGCAGTGGCATCCGTTGCCTGAGCTACCATGAGACCAACGAGTGGCAGCCGAGCGTGGACCACAATGGCATGCTCATTTACACCCGCTGGGATTACATTGACCGCGACGCGATGATCGCCATTCACCCGTGGACGTGCACGCCGGACGGCCGCAACCCGCGCGCCGTGCATGGCAATTATCCGCTGCCGCTGACCACCATGAGCGGCAGCGGCTGGCCTGACGGCCGCGCCTTGCGCCCCCAATGCGAACACGGACTGCGCGCCATACCCAACTCTGACATGTACGTCGCGGTGGCCACCCCGCACCACAACGAGTCCTATGGTTCGCTCATTCTGATAGACCCACACGCCAACGACGATGGGCAGATGTCCCAAGTGCGGCGTCTCACACCGGAAGTGAAGTTTCCCGAAATCGAAAAGGGCGAACTCGCCTACGGCACGCCATGGCCGCTCAGCGAGGATCTGTATCTCTGCAACTACAAGGACAGCCTGTGCGTGCTGTATTTCCCGGGTGCCAAAGGGATGTTAGAACCGCTTTACGTCAAGAAATCCCTGCGCCCGATTGATCCGATTCCAGTCCAGAGCCGCGACAAGCCGCACGTGATTCCGACCCCCACCACGCCGCTGGCCGCACCCGCGACGGGCTTGTTATATGTCCAGAATGTTTACACGACGGACGAATTCGGGCGGCTGCCGGAAGGCGCCAAGATTACCCGCCTGCGCATTGTGCAGGTTTTTCCGAAAACCACCGAGCGGGAAGACCAACCCCGCATCAGCCGCTTCACCGAATCCCTGGTCCGTGCGTCGCTGGGCACCGTGCCAGTGGAACCCGATGGCAGCGTCTATTGCGAAGTGCCCGCCGCCAAGGAAATCTACTTTCAATTGCTAGACGAGCGCGGCATGGCGGTGCAATCGATGCGCTCCGGTACTTTCCTGCATGCGGGGGAACTGCTGTCGTGCACCGGTTGCCATGAGAGCAACGCGCAAGCGGCGCTCCCGTTGCAAGTGCCCGCCGCCCTCGGCCGCCGCCCGTCGCAACTCCAGCCCGAACTGACCGGCATGGCGAACCTCGACGCTTGTGAGACGGTCAATTTCTATCGTTTGGTCAAGCCGGTCTTCGACGCGAAATGCGCGAGCTGCCATCAGGCGGCAGGCAAGGGCCCGGACATGAGTTACGCGAGTCTCGGTGCGTACCTCAGCGGCTTTGAAGGCAAGTGGGGGACGCTGCATGGTGCCAAACGCTTTGGCGGCTCCAGAACGCTGGCCGGCCAGTGCGGTGCGCGTGCATCGGAATTGTTTGCCGGCGGCTATCTAACCGGCACCTCCACCACCTGCCCCGGCAAGCCGGTACTCACCGACTCCGAACTGCGGCGCATCACCCTTTGGCTCGACCTCAACTCTAACGAACTCGGCGCCTATCACGATGTGGACGCCCAGCGCCAAGGCCAGCAAATTGCGCCTCTGATTGATTGAATAAACCATCCACCAAACCAACGCCATGGAACGCATCATCCGCCGCTTCGCCGGGACATTCATCCTCGTCAGCCTTGTGCTCGCCCACTACCACAGTCCCCATTGGCTGTGGCTGACCGCCTTCGTGGGCTTCAACCTGCTCCAGTCCTCGTTCACCAACTTTTGTCCGCTGGAAATCATCCTGCGCAAACTCGGCGTGGGTGGCTGATAGCGCCACCGCCCCATGGGCGGTGACCGGGAATCAACACGCCCGGCGACATGCCCCCAGTTCCCGCCCCGCGACGTCTCAATACAACCTGTTATGAAATCATTGCCCGCATCCATTCTCGCCGTCTTGCTGGTCTCCGCCTGCCAGAAAAAGAACGCTTCCGCGCCGCCCGCCGACGCCGCTCAGCCCGTGCCCGTTCACCTCACCCCCGCCACACTCGAAACCCACCAGGCCACCGAGGATGTCGTCGGCACCGTGCGCTCAAAGCAACGCGCCGTGATCGAAGCCAAGGTGAGCGGCCGCCTCGTCCAATACCTCGCCGTCCCCGGCCGGTTGGTGAAATCCGGCGAGTTGCTGGCCGAGTTGGACGTGCAGGAAATCCGCGCCAGGCGCGAGCAGGCCAAAGCCCTGTTAGACCAGGCGCAGCGCGATCTGGCGCGCCAGGAACAACTCATCGCCAACAAGGCAACCAGCCAGCAGGAACTCGATGCCGCCGCCGCACGCACCAAGGTGGGCATCGCCGGGCTCGCCGAAGCCGAAACCATGTTGGGCTATGCCAGGGTCACCGCCCCCTTCGACGGGGTGGTCACCCGCAAGCTCGCCGATGTCGGGGATTTGGCGATGCCCGGCAAGCCGCTGCTCGAACTCGAGGCACCCACCGTGCTGCGCTTTGAAACCGACCTGCCGGAAAGCCTGCTCAACCGCATCCAGTTGGGTGCCACCCTCGCGATCACCATCCCATCCCTGCCCAAGCCGCTCACCGCCACGGTTTCCGAAATCTCCCCGGTGGCCGATGCCCTCAGCCGCACGTTTCTGGTTAAACTCGACTTGCCGGATGCCGCCGGCCTGCGCCCCGGCCAGTTCGGGCGCGTCGCGGTGCCCGTGGCGGAAGCCAAGCTGTTGTTAGTTCCGCGCCAGGCGGTGCTCAAGCGCGGTCAGATCGAGGCGGTGTTTGTGGTCAGGGACAATCATGCCTTGCTGCGCCTGGTGAAGACCGGTAAATTGTTAGGAGAAAAACTTGAGATTCTTTCCGGCCTTGAACCCGGCGACCTCGTGGTGACCGGCGATGCCGCCCTGCTCACCGACGGCCAATCCGTGACGACCGCACAGCCATGAGCCACTCACCCACTGATTCCCACGGGCTTGGCATTGCGGGGCGGATTGCGGCCGCCTTCATCGATTCCAAGCTCACCCCGCTGATCATCGTCGCCGCCGTTTTGTTAGGTGCGGCGGCCATCGTGTTGCTGCCGCGCGAGGAGGAGCCGCAGATCAAGGTGCCGATGGTCGACGTGATGGTCGCCATGCCCGGCTCCAGCGCCAAGGAAGTCGAGGAACGCGCGACCCGGCCGATGGAGAAATTGTTATGGGAGCTGCCCGGCGTGGAATACATTTATTCCACGTCGCGCGACAGCGAGAGTCTGCTCATCGTGCGCTTCAAGGTCGGCGAGGACCCGCAAGCCAGCCTGGTGAAGCTCACCGAGAAACTGCGCTCGAACTTCGACCGCATCCCGCCGGGCGTGGGTGTCCCGCTGGTCAAACCCAAGAGCATCGATGACGTGCCGATTCTGGGCCTCACTTTTCACAGCGCCCGCTACGACCATCTCAGCCTGCGGCGGCTAGCCGCGCAGGTGGAGGAATCCGTCAAGCAAGTGCCGCTGGTGGCGGAAACCACCCTCATCGGTGGTGCCCGCAAGACGGTGCGGGTGATCCTTGATCCAGTTAGATTGGCGTCGCGCAGTCTCAGTCCGGCCGGCATCATCCCGATGCTGCAACAAGCCAACCGCCAGTTCCGCGCCGGTGGCCTCACTACTGCCAACCGCGAGGTGTTGGTGGAAACCGGAGCCTTCCTCAAATCCGCCGAAGAGGTGGGCAACGTGGTCGTCGGTGTGTTTGGCGGGCGTCCGGTCTATCTGCGCGAGGTGGCCGAGGTGGTGGATGGCAGCGAGGAACCCGGCCAATATGTGTTATTCGGGGCGGGTCCCCAAGGAGGGAACGGACGGCCCGCCGGTTCGCTTTCCAACATCGAGGAGCCCGCGGTCACCCTCAGCATCGCCAAACGTCCGGGCGCCAATGCCATTGCCGTCGCCAGCGAGGTGCTGCGCAAGGTCGAGCTGCTCAAAGGCACCCTCATTCCCGCCGACGTGTCAGTGGACGTCACCCGCAACTATGGGGAGACGGCGGCGGAGAAATCCAACGAGTTGTTATTGCACATGGGCATCGCCATCTTCGGTGTGTCGCTGCTGATCTGGCTGACGCTGGGCTGGCGCGAGTCGGGAATCGTGGCGGTGGCCATTCCCGCCACACTCGCGCTCACTTTGTTGGTGTTCTATCTGTATGGCTTCACGCTCAACCGCATCACGCTCTTCGCGCTGATCTTCAGCATCGGCATCCTCGTGGATGACGCCATCGTCGTGGTCGAAAACATCGTCCGCCATTTCCATCTGCCGGCCAACAAAGACAGAAGCTGGTCGGCCATCGCCGTGGAGGCCGTCAACGAGGTCGGCAATCCGACCATCCTCGCCACCTTTGCGGTGATAGCGGCGGTGTTGCCGATGGCGTTTGTGGGCGGGCTGATGGGCCCTTACATGCGGCCCATTCCCATCGGCGCGAGCGCGGCGATGTTCTGGTCATTGTTAGTCGCCTTCATCGTCACCCCGTGGGCGTCTATCCGAATCCTGCGCTGGGGCAAGAAATACGGGGCGCGCCAGCCCTCTTCCGCTACAAACCTAACAGAGCCAGCCACCGGGCCTGACGAATCTTCTTCCAACCCTTGCACCACCGCCCACCCCGAGGATTTCTTCACCCGGCTTTATCGCCGGGTGATGGGGCCGCTGATCCACCACCGCGGCTGGCAGTGGGCGTTTCTGGCGGGCATCACGCTCATGTTGTTAGCGTCCTTCGCCACCGTCGGCTTCGGCTGGGTGAAAGTGAAAATGCTGCCGTTTGATAACAAGAGCGAGTTCCAGGTGATCCTCAACATGCCGGAGGGCGCCTCGCTGGAACAAACCACCGCCGTCGCCCGCGAGATGGCCGCCGCCATCCGCAATGAACCGGAAGTGACCCATTGGCAGGTCTATGCGGGGGTGGCCTCACCGTTTAATTTCAGCGGCCTGGTGCGCCACTACTTCATGCGCCGCGGCGCCAACATCGCCGACATCCAGGTCAACCTGGTGCCCAAACACGAGCGCAAGGCGCAGAGCCACGACATCGCCAAGCGCGTGCGCCCGCGGCTGGCGGCGATTGCCGCGCGCTATCAGGCGCGCATTGCGATTGCCGAGGTGCCGCCCGGCCCGCCGGTCCTGCAAACACTGGTGGCCGAAATCTACGGCCCCGACGAAGCATCCCGCCTCAAGCTGGCGGATAAAGTCAGAGCCATTTTCAAACAGACCCCCGGCGTGGTGGACGTGGATTGGTATCATGAGGCGGACCAACAAAAGGACCGCTTCATCATCGACAAGGAAAAGGCCGCGCTTCACGGCATCAGCGCCGCCACCATCTCACAAACGCTCAAGATCGCCGTCGATGGAGAAACAATCGATCTGCTCCATCAGCCGGCCGAAAAGGAGGACGTCAATATCCGCCTTGAAATCCCGCGTTCCTCGAAAACCACCACCGACGAATTGTTAGCCCTGCGGGTGCGCTCGGGCGATGCCAATGCCCTGCCGGAACCTGTAGCGGCGGCCGATAACCGCCGGGCAGACGGGGGTTCCCCGCTGGTGCCATTGCGAGAGCTGGTCAAAATCGAACACGGCACCGTCGAGAAAAGCCTCTATCACAAAAACCTGATGCCGGTGACCTATGTCATCGGCGACGTCGCCGGCATTGTGGAAAGCCCGGTATATGCGATCTTCAAGATGAACGAGGCTTTGAGAAAACTCGACACCCGCGAGTTCGGTGGCAGCGGGGCCACGCTGCAAATCCACAATGCGAGCATGCCCTTCAGTGATGCCGAACCATCGCTCAAATGGGATGGTGAATGGCACATCACCATCGAGGTTTTCCGCGACCTCGGCTCCGCCTTTGCCGCATGCTTGATTTTGATCTATGTGTTGATGGTCGGCTGGTTCCGCTCCTTCATCACCCCGGCCATCGTCATGATCGCCATTCCGTTCTCACTCGTCGGCATCCTCCCCGCGCACGGCCTGATGGGCGCCTTCTTCAGCGCCACCAGCATGATCGGTTTCATGGCCGGCGGCGGCATCGTCGTTAGAAACTCGATCATCCTGGTGGATTTCATCGAACTGCGCCTGCGCGAGGGCATGGCCTTGAGCGAAGCGGTCATCGATGCCGGCGCCGTGCGCTTCCGCCCGATGCTGCTCACCGCCATGGCGGTTATCGTCGGCGCCGCAGTGATCCTGGCCGACCCGATCTTCCAAGGCCTGGCCATCGCCCTGATGGCCGGCGAAGTCGCCAGCCTGTTGATCTCCCGCATGGCCGTGCCGGTGTTATACTATATGTTCAATCGATCCAGAGTCTGAGCGCGGCGCGCAACCACTCGGGTTGTTGGAGGGTAGTGGACATGCTGGTGCCGAAGAAGAAGCCGGTGAGGTGAAAGAACACCGGCGCGGCGAACAATAGCGAGTCCATCCGGTCGAGCACCCCGCCATGGCCGGGGATGCCGCGCCCCCAGTCCTTGGCACCGATGGAGCGCTTGACTGCGGACATCACCAAGCCACCCAGAAAGCCGGCTATGACGAGCACCAATGACAGCGCCGCGGCGGCACCAGGCGAAAACGGCGTGGCCCACCACAGCGCTGTGCCGAGCGCCACCGCCGACAAGCCGCCGCCGATAAGTCCTTCCCAGGTTTTCCCCGGGCTGACCATCGGCGCGATCTTGTGTCGTCCGAGGGTTTTGCCGAAGACGTATTGGAACACATCACTCATCTGCGTGATGAGCACGACAAAAAACAGCAACTTGGCATTCTGCCCCTCAAAGCCGCGGATCGGCAGATAGAGCAACATCGGCAGGTGGCTCAGGAAATACACACAGGTCAAAACACCCCACTGGATGCGGGCGGTGCGCTCGAGAAAGTGGTCCACATCGCCCGCCAGCGCCGAGCGGATCGGAATGAAGATGAAGGCATACACCGGGATGAAGATGGTGAACATGCCATACCAGGGTGCCCATGCGAAGAAGTAGTGCAAGGGCAGGATGACGAAGAACACCCAGGTCAGCGTCCGGTGGTCGGCGCGCGGCATCGGGCTGAGCGTGATGAACTCGCGCAGCGCGAAAAACGATAGAATCAGATAGAGCGCGAACATGCCGCTCTTGCCGAGCGCCATGGAGAAAACGAAAACCCCGACCATCCACCACCATGCGTTCACGCGGCGCTTGAGGTTCTCCAAGCCGGCGGAGCGCTCGCCGTGCCCACGGCGCAGCAGGAGTGTGGTGATGAGGCTGGAGAGGGCGAGCAGGACAACCACGCCGCCGACGAGGACGACGAGTTCGGGATCATGTTTCATCGGGGTGGGGAGTTGGGGGGAAGGGAGGATGCGAGGTGACTGATAGATCTAGCAGGGAGGTGCGGGCGCGCACTAGAAAATCATGGCGGGATTCGTCCGTGCGGGGGCCCGCGCAGGGCGGTCCGAAGATGGCGTTGCCCATCAGCGGCACCATCAGATACTCGCCCTTGGGCAGGATCCGGTTGAGGTTTTCCAGATAGACCGGTATCAACTCCGCTTGCGGGTAACGCCGCGCCAAAGCATGAATCCCCGGACGAAACTCCACCACCTGGCCATCAAGACTGCGCGTGCCTTCGGGAAAAATGATCAGATCATTGCCGGCATCCAGCACCGCGGTCATCTTGCCGATCGGATCGTCGTCGCGTGTCACCCTGCCCCGCGGAATCAACACCGCCTTGAACACCCTGCCTGCAAGCCAGCGCCGCAGCGGGCCACGTTCCCAGTAGTCCGCCGCAGCCACCGGTCGCACCCGCCGGCGAAAACAGGCGGGCAGCGCCGCCCAAATCACCGCGAAGTCGAGGTGTGACGAATGATTCGCATAGTAGATGCGCGGCGGACCGGGCCGGGCGGTGTCGTTGATCAACCGCACGCCGGTTAGCAGGCGGATCAGCAGGGCCAACGCATTGCGGATCATGGCGGTGGGGCTTTCAGATGCGTGGCCAATCGCCACAAGCGTCGCAGCGCGGTGAGTACCGCACCCGCGGCGATGAGCCACAGCGCCACCGGCATCACCCGGGGACTGCCTTGCCACAGGCATTCCAGCGGGGTGAGCACCGCGGCCACGGTTAGCACGGCCATCCGCTGGGGTTTGGCCAACGGCCCGCAAAAGTCCTGCATTCCGGTTAGATCGGCACCCAGCGCACGCACATAGGCGGTTAGCACCGCCGCCCACGCCGCCGCCGCCCCGGCCCATGGCTGGCCGCAGCCGATACCGGCACCTAACAACAGAAGGGTGTCCGCGAAGCGGTCCGGTGCTTCATTCCAAATCCCGCCGGTGGGCGAACGCTTGCCTCCCTCGATCGCCACCATTCCGTCTAGCAAATTGCAGACCAGCCGCAGTTGGATGCACGCCGCCGCCGCGACCCAACCACTCCATGGAGTGATCCAGCCGCGGCCTGCGGCAATGAACGCGAGTGCCCCGAGCGTCGCCATGACCAAGCTGGCGGCGGAAATCCCGTTGGGCGTGGCACCCGCTCGGGCGAGGCTGGCCGCACTCCATGCCGCCCATGTGCTGGAGCGCGATTTCAATGGGCGGCGGGACGAGGCAGGAGACATGATGGCGGTAAACTTGCGTGGTGGTGGTCGGCACTCTGCGGCGGGAAGCATGTGACATGGAGCGACACTTGCCAAGTGTCGTGTCCAGAACTAGGCGAAGAAGCATTCGAAAATGAAAGCGATCACCGCCCAAACGGTGTACTTGCCAGGAGGATCCACGGGGTGATTCCAATCGCCTGGCTTTGGAGATTCAACCGTGCCCTCCATCTTGCGGCGGGTGGTCGCTTGCGGCGAGCCATAGAGTTGCTTTGTTCGCTCGGCCTCGTGTTGTTGATAGATCAACTTCCCGCCGGCGCGCCACCATTCTGCAGAGCGCCGCAGCTCACTGCCGTCGAGCCACACGCCGTGGGTGCCGCAGCGGTCGAGGATGACGCCGCTGCGCCCGCCGAAGTTGCTGGGACTCATGCGTTCCGCGCACACCGGACACTTGCGATAGACGATGCCAGGGTCATGGCTGAAGCCTGCGGCTAACTCGCCGAGCTGTTCCTGATCCAGCCAGACTAACGGATTTGTCTGTGCCTCCAACAGGACTTCCAGTTCACCGGGGTTGAAAAACATGCCGTGGCAGGTGTTGCAGCGCTCGATCCGCAACTTCGGGTCGATGGCGATTTCAATCACCCGCAGCGGGGTCGTGCACTGCGGGCAAGCCAGGCTCTCATCCTCGCCCAGGTCGCGGAAATTCATCTGCCGCAGATCGATGTCCTGTCGCACCCCGCAATAAGGGCAAAACGTCATCGGGCCTTCGAGGCGGCCACCACAACTGGCGCATTTCATGGTTAGAATGAGGATGTCTGAGACGCAAGTGTGCGGCACGGAACGACATTTGCCAAGCGTCGCTTCTTTGGCACGTGGCATTGCACGGGACTTCCCCCGCCCCCTTGGCGAGGACACCGATGCGGTGTACGGTACTCCATGTTCCCCGTGGATCTGAGCTTTTGTGGCGATCTGCCACGGTTTCTGCGGCGCCCCTTGCGCGGCGCGTCACCGGTCCGGTGTGGGCTGACTGAAAAAACCGCCGTCAAGGATGTGATCGAAGCCTGTGGCGTGCCCCACGTCGAAGTGGATCTGATCGTCGCGACCGATCCGACCGGCAACGCCAGCCACGCCCTCGACTTCTTCTTCCCAGTCCAATCCGCCATCGTTCTAACAATCCACCCGGTCCCCGCGCCGCCGGACCTGTTGCCGGCCGCGCCACGCCTCCAGGCGCGAAAGGGCGACCGCTTCGTCGCCGACGGCCATCTGGGCGCGCTCGCCCGCCACCTGCGCCTGCTCGGCCTCGACACCGCTTACGAACGCGACGCCGATGACGCCAGATTGCTAGAAATCATGACCTCGGAAAGCCGGGTCTTGCTCACGCGGGACCGCCGTCTGCTGATGCATGCGATTGTGCGCGATGGCTATTGTCCGCGCTCCGACGCTCCAGAGGAACAGGCGCGCGAGATCCTGCGGCGTTATGACCTGCTGGCCCGGCCGTCGTGCCTGTCGCCGTGGAGTCGCTGTTTGCGTTGCAACGGAGAGTTGCGGCAAGTTAGCAAGCCGGAGGTCGTCGCGCAACTCGCCCGGGAACCACGCACGCTGCGCTACTACAATGAATTCCGCCGCTGCACAACCTGCCGGCGCATCTATTGGCGCGGCTCGCATGCCGATATACTCAGTGCCCGATTGGCACGAATGGTGGCGGATTGAACCATATTGCAGGAACGCGCCTTGCTGCCGCAGGCGCATTCGTTAGAATGCGGCGGGCGATCCCGCTTCCACGCATGGCCCCCCGCGTTGTCACCTATGGGTGGCGCACGCTTCCAGCGTGCCGCCTGCCGCATCCTGCGGCAGGTCCTTCCTCTTCTTCCGCCCCCCCGCGATGTTACCAACGCGCCTAAGAAGACAAGGTGCGTTGCTTGCTATCCAACTTTTTTCTGGATAGCGGCGAAGCGCGCATCGACGGCGGGCCAATTGACGATATTCCACCAGGCGGTGATGTAGTCGGGGCGGCGGTTTTGATAGCGGAGGTAGTAGGCGTGCTCCCAGACATCGAGGCCAAGCAGCGGGGTGCCGAGATCGGCGGCGGCAACCACGCCCTGCATCAGCGGATTGTCTTGGTTGGCGGTGCTGGTGATCTTGAGCTTGCCATTTTGCACGATGAGCCAGGCCCAGCCGGATCCAAAGCGTTTGGTGGCGGCTTCTCCGAAGGATTTTTTGAACGCCTCCATCGAGCCAAAGGCGGTGGCCAACGCGGCGGCCAGCGCGGCGGACGGCTTGCCGGCTTGCTCCGCCGGTGCGAGCGTCTTCCAGAAAAAGTCGTGGTTCCAATGGCCGCCGCCGTTGTTGCGCAGCGTGGTGCGCAACGCCTCGTCGGTGATGCCGGGAAGCGTGGCAAGGAGCTTATCAAGTGGCAATTTTGCCAGATCCGGCGCGGTGGCCAGTGCGGTGTTGAGGTTGGCGATGTAGGCGGCGTGGTGCTTGCCGTGATGGATTTCCATCGTTAGCTTGTCGATGTGCGGCTCCAAGGCATCGAATGCATAGGGCAGCGCGGGCAGGGTGTAAGCGATGCTGGCGGCAGCTCTGGCGGAGTGGGGAAACAACGCCGCGGCGGCGGCAAGGGTGCCAAGTTTCACAAACCGGCGACGATCTATCAGGCATGGTGGTTTCATAGGAATGGGGGGATGAGATAGGTCCGACACCCTACACCCATCCTCTGGAAATGTCGCCTCAAAATTGCAAGCCGGCTCAGATCTCCGCCAGCACCTCCGCGAACACGCTCAGCGTGTCATCGAGGTCGGCCTCGCTGTGGGCCAGGGAAATGAAACCCGTCTCGTATGGGCTGGGGGCGATGTAAACGCCCTTGCCGAGACAACCCCAGAAGAATTTTTTGAAAAAGGCGAGGTCTTGCTGCATCACGTCACTGACGTTGATGATGTCGCGGTCAGCGAAGAACAGGCAGAACATCGACCCGACGCGGTTGAGACGGTGCGGCACCCCCTTGGCTGTTAGAAGAGAACGCAGGCCGTGTTCGAAATGCGCGCCCAGCGCGTCTAACCGCTCGAAGCCGGCGGATTTTTCCAACTCGCGGAGTTGGGTGAGGCCGGCGGCCATCGCCAGCGGGTTGCCGGAGAGCGTGCCCGCCTGATAGACCGGGCCGATGGGCGCCAGATAGTCCATCACGTCGGCGCGTCCGCCGAACGCGCCGACCGGCAGGCCGCCGCCGATGACCTTGCCGAAGCAGGTCAGGTCGGGAGTTAGATTTTCGAGGCCCTGGACGCCGGCCTTGCCGAGGCGGAAGCCGGTCATGACCTCGTCAAAGATGAGCAAGGCGCCGAATTTACGGGTGATTGAGACCAGCAGGTCGAGGTACCCGGGACGCGGGAAAACCAGGCCGGCATTGGCGGGATAGGACTCGACGATGATGGCGGCGATTTGCTCGCCGCAGGCGGCGAAGGTGGCCTCGAGGGCGGCGGGGTCGTTGTAGGGCACGACCAGGGTGTGTTTGGCGAAATCCTTGGGGACGCCGGCGGAATCCGGTTCGCCGTGGGTGAGCGCGCCGGACCCGGCCGCCACTAACAACGAATCGCTGTGTCCGTGGTAGCAGCCATCGAACTTCACGATCTTGTCGCGCCGGGTGAAGCCGCGGGCGAGGCGGATGGCGGACATGGTCGCCTCAGTGCCGGAGTTGCACATGCGCACTTTTTGGACCGATGGCACCCAGTCACAGATGGTGCGGGCCATTTCCACCTCGTAGGGATTGGGGATGCCGAAAGAAATCCCGCCCTTGGCGACTTCGTGGATCGTGTCGATGATGACGTCAGGGGCATGGCCGAGAATGTTAGGCCCCCATGAGCCGATATAGTCGATGTAGGTATTGCCATCGATGTCCTCAATGCGACACCCCTTGGCACGACGGACGAAAAACGGCTCGCCGCCGACGTTGCGGAACGCGCGGACCGGCGAGTTGACGCCACCGGGAATGAGATCCTTGGCAGTGGCAAAAAGTTTGGATGACAGCGGGGTTGGGCGGTTGGGGGGCATGGCTTGTGGGTGCTGGCGCGGCACGCGGCGAGTTTCGCCACTTGTGAGCCAATCCGCAATCGGAAACAACCGGGAGTGGGGAAAAGCGGGATAGCATGGGATCGAGTGGCATGGCGCAGGATTTATTGGCGGGATGAAAAGGAGAAGCTCTTGACACCCGCTGGAATTGGAACGCAGTCTGCTGTATACCTTTTGTGAGTTCTCCGTCGATATGTGTGTTTGATAGTTCTGCTGTTGCGGTTCGCGAGCTTGCTTGCGAGGTGGGCAGGTTGATCCGCAGCCGTGCCGCAGAGGGGTGCCATGCCGTGCTTGGGCTGGCCACCGGAAAGACACCATTGCCATTCTATCAGGAACTCATCCGGCTTCACCGCGACGACGGGCTGTCGTTCGCCAATGTGATCAGCTTCAACCTCGACGAATACCTCGGCTTGGAGCGCGAGCATCCGGAAACGTATTGGAGCTTCATGCAGCGCACGTTGTTTGCGCACATCGACATTGCGCCCCAAAACATCCACATCCCGAACAGTGCCATCCCGGAGGCGGAAATCCCCGCGCATTGCGCCGCGTACGAAAATCTCATCCGCAGCGCCGGCGGACTGGATTTCCAACTGCTCGGCATCGGTGCCAACGGTCACATCGGATTCAATGAGCCAGGCTCGTCCAAAACCTCCCGCACCCGCCGCATGCGCCTGGATCGACTCACCCGGCTGGATGCTGCGGAGGCCTTTGGCGGAGTCGAGCAGGTTCCTCCTGATGCCATCACCATGGGCTGCGCCACCATTCTCGAGGCCCGCCGCATCGTCCTGCTCGCGTG